>CAMCKZ010000029.1 GCA_945875545.1 Polyangium aurulentum
GGCGTACACGCCGGCGCCGAGGAAAAGGCCTGTACCGAGGAGGACAGCGAGAACACGCGAAGTCGTTGAAAGCTTCATGGTGCTCTGGGTTACGCCGCAATGCCCTCTGGTCTGACGGCCCACACTCTATTTTTTAGCGGACATCGCGCAGCGGGGCGTGGGGGGACGGCGGGTCGTGTGACCCGGCAAAACGGGCACCATTTGCGGGTCTAGCGTGGGGTCGCCCTATCGCCGAAGGGCAAAATCGCCTAGGGGCTGCCGCATGAATCCCGTGGATGATCTCCTGCGTCGGTGGCTCGTCGAAGACCCGGTCGCGCGGACCATGCTGGGAAGCGGCGCTCCGCAGCCCATGCGCGTGAATGTGGAATCGGGGTCCGTGTCGATCGATCTCACGTTTTACGACGGCTCCAAGGTGACCATCCAGCCGTTCGCTCCGGGGCCTCCCACGGGCAAGCCCCGCGTCTCGATTGTGTGCGGCTGCGAGTTAGGGAAAGGTGTAACCTGCAAGCATGCGTTTGGGTCGGTTCGGTACCTTCTCACGCGCCTCCGCGACGAGACCGAAGTGCCATTGTGGGCGGGCCCGTGGGCCGATCTTGTTTCGCCCGTTACAGCAGAAACGACGCAAGAGCGGCTCTCCGCAATGCTCGGAACCATCGGCATCGACCGGCGCAAAGGTGCCCTCGTCGAGTGGGTTATTCGCTGCGAAGACGGCGATAATTCTCTGCCCAAAGTAAACCCCATGGTGCAGTTGCTGCTGCGCAATGGCACGTACGGAGCCGCCAAACGCATTCCCGACGCCGAGCTGCCGAGCATGCTCGCGGCCTCTTCTGAAAAGCTCGATCGCCGCATCGGCGACTACCTCGCCATCGACGCCGCCGCGCGCCCCGATGACCGCCATCGGGCCCACGTGTTGACGGCGCTTTTGCCAATGCTCGTCGGGCATCCGCGCGTGCGCCTCGAGGAGGAGGAAGCCCTTCTCCGCGTGGAAGCCTTGAGCCCGCGCCTAGCCCTTATCGAAGAGGGACGCTCCATACGCCTTCGCGTCGAGTCCCATGGGCTGCCCCTCAAGGTTCACGGCGGCGTCACGCGCACCGGGCCTCGGCTCATCGCCCTCCTCGACCGTCCCCTCGGCCGCCTCGTCGTTGGGCACGCGTCGCCGGAGCTCATTCGAACCATTGCCCTCGTCGAACGCGAGCGCTCTTTCGACCGCGCCTTCACCCCCGCCGTGCTCGAAACTCTGGCAAAAACCACGCTACCGCTGCCGCTGGAGCTTCCGGCGTCCCTCGCGCCCACAGAGGTGCCGTGCGATCAACGTCTTCGCGTGGCCTTCGCCCAAGAGGCTGGCGCGTGGTCCGTCGCTCTCGTCGTGCGGCCCTTTGGTGCGGCCGTCGCGGTTCCGCCGGGGCAAGGCTCGGTCAAACCGTTCGCGGCGATCGCGGGCGTATGGAGCTTCACTACGCGCGATCTCGCGGACGAATCGCGCCGCGCCCATCGCCTCGCAGAAGACCTGCAACTGCCCCTCGAGGCGCCCGACTGGCTCTCGCGCCTCGACCTCGGTGAAACGCTCGCACTTTCTGAGCGTATTCAAGGGCTTGAGGGCGTGGTTGTCGAGTGGCCCGAGACCCCGCCGCGGCTTCTCGCGGGGCCGGCGCAACTGCGCGTTACGCTGGCGCGGCGCACCGAATGGTTCGACGTGGAGGGCGCGGCCGAGATCGACGGCACGGTGGTTTCGCTCGCGGTACTTCTCGCGGCACGGCGCGCGCGGCAGCGGTTCGTCGAGGTCGAGCCTGGAAAATTCGTGGATTTGGCCCGCATGTTCGACGAACGTCTCGAGCGTCTCGCGGCGGCCACGCGCGATGAAAAGGGCAAGCAGCGATTGTCGCGCGGCGCGGCCTTCGACGCGCACAAGCTTTTTGAGGGCTTTGAGAGCATCAAGGGCGGCGGCGCGTGGCTCGAACTCACGAAAAAGTCCGAGGCCCTCGACCAGCTCGACATCTCCATTCCGTCGAACTTGATAGCCGAGCTTCGCGACTACCAAGCCTCGGGTTTTCGCTGGCTAGCGCGCCTCGCGGAACTCGGTCTCGGCGCCGTTCTCGCCGACGACATGGGCCTCGGCAAAACCGTGCAAGCCATCTCCATGCTCCTGCGCCGCGCCGACGGCGGGCCCGCGATCGTCGTCGCGCCAACGAGTGTTATTTTCAATTGGCAACGGGAACTCGCACGCTTCGCGCCGTCGCTCAAAGTCATCGTTTACCGTGACGGCGATCGCGTGCGGATTCTTAAGGGTGCCAAAGGCGGGATGGTCATTCTCACGACGTGGGCGCTCCTTCGCCGTGACGTCGAGGCTTTTTCGGGCCTTACGTGGCACACCGTCGTGCTCGACGAGGCCCACGCCGTCAAAAACGCGAAGACTGCCACCGCGAAGGCCACCAAGGCCCTGAACGCATCGTGGATTGTGGCCCTAACCGGAACTCCCATAGAGAACCATATGGGAGAGCTCTACAGCCTTATGGAGACTGTGTTGCCGGGCCTTTTCGGAACCTGGGAGCATTTCGCGCGCACCTTCGCGACGCCGATCGAGAACCACCGCGACGCCGAGGCCCAGGCCCGTTTGGCGCGGCTGGTCCGCCCGTTTCTCTTGCGGCGCACCAAGTCCCAGGTCGCGGTCGAATTGCCGCCGCGCACCGAGGTTCGGCTCGACGTGGAGCTCAATCCATCGGAGCGCAAGCTGTACGACGCCGAGTGTTCGCGCGCGCTTGGTCTTTTGCCCAACGGCATGAACGAGTCCGAGGGGCGCATTCAAGTGCTTGCGGCCCTCACGCGCGTGCGTCAGCTTGCCTGCGCAGCCCACCTCCTCGACGACCGCCAACCGCGCATTTCCTCGAAGATTCTCACGCTTTTGGATGAAGTCCGCAGCGTGCACGAAGAGGGCCGCGCCATGCTGGTCTTCAGTCAGTTCACGTCGCTTCTCGCCCTTGTCAGCGAGGCCCTCACGAGCGAAGGCCTGGTCCACGAATCCCTCACGGGAGAAACGCCCAGCGATGAAAGACGCCGCCTCGTCGACGACTTTCAAGCGGGCCGGTTTCGCATCTTTCTCCTCTCGCTCAAAGCGGGCGGCGCGGGTCTCAATCTCACCGCCGCCGACACGGTCTTTCTCCTCGATCCGTGGTGGAATCCTGCGGCGGAAGACCAAGCCGCCGACCGCGCCCACCGCTTGGGGCAAACGCAGCCTGTCACCGTGGTGCGCCTCGTAACGCTCGAGACCGTCGAGGAAAAAGTCCTGGAACTCCATACAAAGAAGCGCGACCTCGTTCGGGGCATTCTCGAAGGGGCCGATCTTTCCGCGAAAGTTACGGTCAAAGAGCTGGTAGAACTCCTCAAAGCGTAAAACGCTTGGTCGGCGGCTATTTCTTTTTGGCGCTCCACGCCAACACCGCGTGGCGTATGGAGTTTCCGCCGAGGCGCTCGACCACGACCCGGAAGGTCTCGCCGGCGGCGGCTGGCCACGTCGTCACCTCTTGGTCCGAGTCGAAAGACTGGGCGTTCGCCACGGTTTCACCGGCGGAATTGATGACGCGAAGGTCGAGGTCCGCGGCCGGGCGCAGCGCGTCGATCCATCCGGTCCCGGGCTCCGCCTCAAACGCCAAGGCCGCGCGCATGCGGTAGGGCCCGCCGGTGGCCGGTGCCCTGACCTCCAGCGTCGTCGTCGCCTGCGCGCCCAAACGCTCCGCGACCCGGTCGTCAGCATCGCCCCGCAGCGCAGCGCCCGCACCGGTCAGGTCATCAGTAATACCGGAACCACACGCGGAATCTTCAGCGAGTGGTGGAGGTTCCATAGTATCGACGGGGCAGGTTTCGGGGCGGGCCCAGCCCAGAAGCCGGGCGCGAATTCCCAGGGGACGAAACGGAGAACTTGCCAAACTGGGGAGCATTCGCAGGGCGGTGGCCGCGGTGCGCGGTGCCGAAAAGCTTGTGCCTTCGCTGCTCCCCTCGAGGTCCGTGACGATGCCATTGTCCAAAAGGTGTACGCCCCTGCGATCGCCAAACACGCTGTAGGGATGTACCATACGCATGGACATGAGCGGCGCGTCGTGATCGTTGACGGCCCCTACGTCGAGGGCGCCGGCGACTCGATGCACGACGGGCTCTGTCGGATCGCCGTTTCCCGAGGCCCGAACGAGGATGGTTCGCCCGTAGGCCGCCTCCACGAGCAGCATATCGAGGGCATCATTTGCCCCCTCGAAAACGCCTATATGGATGGTCTGTACAAGAACGTCGGTGTTCTGCCGTTGCATGGCCCAGAGAGCCGGCGCCGCGAGACTCTCCGGTGCGTCCGTCGTGGCCAGGGTGAGACCCGCGGCCAAACGGCGCGCACCCTCGGGCAAACCCGCGAACGCCAAGGCGCTTACCCGAGACCCGTGGGTCGAGCTCAGACACGTGACCCCCGCCGCATCGGCAAACGACGCGTGGGCCGGCAGCGCGGGCGCGCCCTCGGCGCAATCGTCGAAGACGGCAATCGTGCCCTGCGAATGTACGGCAGATTCGCCCAGCGCAAGCGCCCGCGTCACATCTCGGGCCGCACTGGCCGCATACCGCGGGTAGACGAAAAATAGCCGCACCTGGTCCAAGGCCGCAAGGGCGAGAGCGTCTTGGCGACTCACGGTGCCGACGAGAGCGAAAGACCCAGAAAGCGCCGTCAGGGTTGCACGCAGGTTCGGCGGAAGCTCCAGCGCGCGTCGGTCCCGTTCCGCGTCCACAGCCGAAAGGCTTAGGGGGGTTCCATACTCCCGCCGAGAGCCGAGCCAGATTTGGACCGTGACTTGCTCGTCGCCTATGGAGTTTACCTGTAGCGCGCGCCGAGCGTTTGCGGCGCTCGTGAGGTGGGCCGCGACCTCGACAAGCGAAAGCTCGCGGCAATCGTTTGCGTAATATCGTATCTGCGTCTGCCCCGCTCCGCCGAGCGTCTTTGTGCCGAGGAGTTCAGCGTCCGGTGCCTCGCGCCAGTATTCCAGCAGTTCTCCTGGCGGTGTGTTGCACCGGGCGGGGGGCGGAGGCGCCCATGTGGCCGCATGTTGCCCGCGGCGGTCGATGGCACCCGGATTCCCCGCGCTGCATCCGGCAACGCTGGCGAACGCGAGGAAACCTGCTGCGGAACGGCGCGAACGAGGGCCCATCCCCCGGTGGTTAGCCGAAGAGCCAGCCGAAGAGCATGTGCTTTGTGGCCTGACGCGACACTTGGGCGATGGAATCGACGAGCGGGATGCCTTTCGGGCACACCTCCACGCAGTTTTGGGCCTTGCCGCACCCCGCGAGGCCGTCTTCGCTCATGAGGGACTCGAGGCGCTCTTTTGCGTGCATGCTCCCGGAGGGATGAAGGTTGAAGAGGCGCACTTGGCTAATCGCCGCGGGGCCGATGAAGCTCGACGAAGAATTGACCTGCGGGCAGGCTTCAAGGCACGAGCCGCACGTCATGCAGCGCGACAAAGGGTAGGCTTCTTCCTGGTTTTCCGGCGATTGGCGCGGGGCCGCGCCGAGCTCGTGGGTGCCGTCGAGTTGAACCCAGGCCTTCACGCGTTTCAAGTCTTCGAACATGCGCGAGCGGTCGACCACGAGATCGCGCACGAGCGGGAACTTGGTCATCGGCTCGAGGGTGATTTCTTCGCCCGCTGGGGCCACGTGATCGATGAGGGCGGTGCACGCTTGGCGCACGCGGCCGTTGACCAGCATGGTGCATGCGCCGCACACTTCTTCGAGGCAGTTGGAGTCCCAATTGACCGGCGCGACTTTCTGTTTCGTGTCGCTCGTCATGGGATTTTTTCGAATCTCCATGAGCGCGCTGATGATGTTCATCTGCGGCAGCCACGGGACCTCAAAGCGGTCGTAGCGCGCCGCTTCGGCGGGAGCCTCTTGGCGCTTGATGCGGAGCTTGACTGTCTTTGCCTGGCTCATGTCTGGGTGCCTCTGGGTGGCGCTGGGTGGCGCTGGGTGGCGCTGAAAAGTTTTTCGATGGTGCGCGGAGCTCACTCGTTACGGAGTCGCCGCGCGCGGGATTTCAGACGGATACCGCGGGTTTCGCGCTGGCATCGCCGGCCTTTGGCGCAGCGGGCGCCGCCGCATTTGCCGCACCGGCCTGCTCGTATTTGCGTGGGCGCGGGGTCACGAGGCCCACGTCGACGGAGTCCGACACCGTGAGGGTTTTGCCCGCGATGGCGTAGGATAGTTCGCGCACGTAAGTGACCTCACCGTGGCCGTTCGGGCCCTCGCGATGCATGGCCATGGTGGTGCGCAGCCAGTTGGCGTCGTCGCGCTCTTTGAACGCCGGCTTGAAGTGCGCCCCGCGCGACTCATCGCGGTTGCGCGCACCCTGCGCAATGACGCGCGCGAGCACGATCATGTTGCTCAAGTGGCGCACAAATTGGGCCGATTGATTCATGCGGCTCGACGTGTCGAGAACACTCACGCGCCGTTGCCGTTCGTCGAGTTCGTCGATCTTTGCGATGACTTCGTCGAGGCGCTCATTGTGCCGCTCGATGGTCACGTCGATGAGCATCATCTGCCCAAGTTCTGCGTGGAGTTTGAACGGATTTTCCGGGCCGTCCATTTTAAGAATCGCGTCGTATTTTGCCTGCTCCCGCTTCTTCGCGCCGTCGAACAGCGACGACGAGGCATCGTAGGCGCTGCGGCCCATGTTCTTGCGGTAACTCACCATCGCCGGGCCCGTCACCATGCCGCCCCAGAGGCACGACAGCAGCGAGTTGGCCCCGAGCCGATTGGCACCATGGTATTGGTAGTCGACTTCACCCGCCGCATACAAGCCTGCAACATTGGTCGCATGGTTGCGCGGCGAATCGTGCACCAGGCTGCCGTCTGCACTGCGTTCGAAGTCGACCCAGAGACCACCCATTGAGTAGTGAACCGCTGGAAAAACCCTCATAGGATTTTCGTACGGGTCTTCGCCCACAAACTTTTCGTAAGTCTCCAAAATGCCCGCGAGCTTGCGCTTCAGCGTTGGTTTTGGAATGTGCGTGAGGTCGAGGTAGACCTCGTTCTCGTTTTTTGCGGTACGTGTATTGTACACGCCGCGGCCCTCGTGGAAGCACGTGAGAAAGAGTTCGCGCGAGGCGATGTCGCGCGGCACGAGGTTGCCGTAACCGGGGTAACGGCGCTCGAGAAAGTAGTCGCGCTCGGACTCAGGAACATCGCGGCCCCTGCGCGATTCGTTCGGGCTCTTGGGCACCCACACACGGCCACCTTCGCCGCGCGCCGACTCGCTAATCAGACGAAGTTTATCGGCCGCTGGAATGGCGGTCGGGTGAACCTGAATGAACTCGCCGTTCGCGTAACACGCGCCCTGTTGGTAGGCGGCCGAAGCGGCAGTGCCCGTGTTGATGACGGAGTTGGTCGACTTGCCAAAAATGATGCCCGGGCCGCCCGTGGCGAGGCACACGGCGTCGCCGGGAAAGGCCTCAATTTGCATGTTTTTAAGGTCTTGAGCGACGATGCCGCGGCAAACGCCCTGCTCGTCTTTAATGAGCGAAAGCATGTCCCAGAACTCAAACTTGCGAACCATTTTTTCGCCCGGGATCGCGATGCCGTTGTCGTCGTCGACCCCGAGGGTTTCGTAACGGCGCACCTGCTCGTCGAGGGCGTAGAGAAGCTGTTGGCCGGTGGTGGCGCCGGCGAACGCCGTGCGATGAAAAAGCGTGCCGCCAAAGCGTCGAAAATCGAGAAGGCCCTCGGGGGTGCGGTTGAACGGCACGCCCATGCGATCGAGCATGTAGACGATGCCCGGCGCGGCATCGGTCATGCCCTTGATCGGCGGTTGGTTGGCCAAGAAATCGCCGCCGTACGCGGTTTCTTCCAAGTGAATTCGCGGCGAGTCGCCCTCGCCCTTTGTGTTCACGCTGGCATTGATGCCGCCCTGAGCGCACACGGAGTGCGAACGCTTGACCGGAACGAGGGAAAAGAGATCGACTGGAACTCCTGCTTCGCAAAGCTTGATCGTGGTCATCAAACCGGCGAGGCCACCGCCGACAACGACGACGCGACGGACTTTCCCAGACTCACTTCGGATTGCGCTTTTCGCTGCCATTGTCCATCTCCTTCGGGGGTTCCAAAACGGCCTGAGAGGCCGCGCAAGGCACCGTACTTTGGGCAGGCGCAGCTTCGAACCACGCCTCTCCACAGCCTGTTGCGTAGACTAGCGTTACGCCAGTCGCAAAAAGAAGCGTCACGCCGACGAAAATGCCAGAAACCCCACGCGAAAAATTCGCGCGCGCGCTTTCGAACGCGGCAAAGCCCAACGCGGCCGTGAGCCCGAAGGCCCCAAGCCCGCCCCAGGGAATACCCGCGGAAACAAAACTTGCCGTGGCCACCAGCATTTCGCGCGAGGCGTCGGCGCGCGCGGGATTCCAGGGTTGATGGGTCGCCGATGCCGCGGTGCGTTCCAAAAGCAGAGCGAGCAGAGCTGCAACATCGCGGAGCCGCGGCACCGTTTTGGCGAACGCCGAAGCCCCGACGGGCCCCAAAATAGCCGCCGCCGAGAGGCCCACACGTAGGCCCGCCATCCAGCCCGCCGCCAGCGTATTCTCCTGTAAATTACCTGACCATAGGACAATCGTCTCATCGAGCAACACGCACACAAGCGAGGCCACCAGCGCGCGGCTGATGACGGATGATGGCGCGCCAGTTAGGGGTGACGTCATGGGCGGCAGCGCACGCTACTCCAATCGACGGCGCGAGGTCGGGTTCGGTGCCGCGGTAACCGCCCTTGCATGGTGCTGCGCCGGGTGCGCCACGGTGCGCGAGGGCCTTGATCCCGGACCGTTCCTGGCGGGGAACGCGGACGCCCGCCGGCTGGAACGCGCCGCGCATTTGTGCATGAGCGATGGCCGATGCCCGACCTCCGAGCGCATCGCCGCGTGGCAAAAAGTTCTTGAGCTTTTTCCGAGCGATGGCCTTCGCCTGCACGCGTCTCTTGGTCTCGCCCTCGCGCTCATCGCGGGTGATCGGTTGATCGAAGCCGACGACGTGGTGGCCTCGCTGACCGCCGCAAACGCCCTGTCACCGCCCTTGCGCGACGGGTTGGAGTTAGTCCTCGCCGCTCTCGACAACCGCCGTGAAAGGCCTGCCAGCGCCCTCCGTCGGCTCGATGCTTTGGAGGGTCGGTTCATCGATCCGTGGCTCACGGTCCTGTGGACGCGCGAGCGCGTGTTGGCGTTCCGTCGCGCGGGCCGATCCGAGGAGGCTCTGCGCGCCATCAGCGCGTGGGTCTCGCGTATCCGCGACGACTCCCCCGAGCTTTTGGAGGCACGGCAGCTCACCGACGGCTTCGACGACGTGGCCGTCGAGACCTACCTGCGCGTGCGATCGGCGCGCCCCAAACCCGAGCCCATCGCGCCGGCCTGGCTGCTTTATTTGGTCGATCGCGTCGCCATCGTGACCTTGCGCGAGCGCCACCCGCTGTCGGCCCAATGGCTCCTCGAAAACCCGCTCCTCAGCGCCCGGCTACGGCCCGCGATCATCGACGCGCTGCGGCTCCTCGCATCGGAACTGGGGCGCCGCGGCGGTGACGATCGCGTCCACGCGGTGGTGGTCATTCAGACCGGAGATGAGACCGTGCTTCGGCGCGCTTTGGCCTTCACCGATGGCCTGGCCCGGCAGACCGCGAGCCTCGCGGACAAGCTCATGATCGAGACCGTTTTTCTCGACGCGACGGAGTCCCTCGAACGGCGCCTCGGGCGTGGTGCGGGCACCGATGTGCTCATTGGCGCGTTCGCCAGCAGTGAACTTCCGATGCTCGCGGCCTTCGCGGAAACACGCTCGATCCCAGCGATTTTGGCGGTTGGCAGGCCCCCAGATGCCAAGGTCGCGCACCGACTTTTCTTCGCGGGCCTTGAGTCGCGGGCCGCCACCGAAGCCTTGCTGGCGGCCCGACAAGGCCCCCTTCGGCTCGCGTGTATAGGTGCAGAGTGCACATACCTGGAACCTCTGTTTCGCCTTCGTGAGAGCGGCGGAACCTTTCAAGCCCCTATCTTCGTCCGCGGCCCGGTGAACCTCTCGGCGGCCTTTGCGACGGCCGCGGGGCTCCCCACGGTTCTTGCCCTGCCCGACGAAACGACCGAGGCCCCGACCAACTGCTCCGAGGTTGTCACCCTCACGCCTGTTTACGATGCGCGCGTGCCCGCCCGCGGCGACTGGTGGTTCGATCTTGGCGGCGACGTGGGCGCATTTCTCGTCGCCGCCGCGAAGTCGAACGGGCCCTCGGAGCCGGTTTTCACTGGGCGCTTGCAGTCTGCAACTATCTCCTCGCGCACGGCGGAAGTCGGCCGTTTCGACGAGACCGGCGCGCTTGTCAGGTCATGGAAACTCCTGCGAATTGCCTGCGATTCGAAGAAATAGCTCGACGCGTGGAATAGACTGGCGAGAGCGCGCGTTCCTGCCCGCACGCCCTCGCAGAGCGCGGGCAAACGGCCCACTGCGTCGACGAAAGTTGACAGCCCATGGTGCTTTCGGCCAAAAGGCCCCCAAACATGCAGAAGCCGAGAATTTTTTTCTCAGCACGGCTGCCACGGGAAACCGGCCGGTCGCACGACGGCCTCGCCCACGGTGAGAAGAATCGATGTCCAGCGAACTGATGATCCAGACCCAAGACCTCACGAAGAGCTACGGCTCGTTCACTGCGGTCGACCGCATCTCCTTTGAGGTTCGCCGCGGTGAAATCGTAGGCTTTCTAGGGCCAAACGGAGCCGGCAAGTCCACGACAATGCGCATTCTCACGTGCTACTTGGCGCCCACCGGCGGCACCGCACGCGTGAATGGCAAAGACGTCTTCAGCGATACGTTGGGCGTCCGCCAGTCGCTCGGTTACCTGCCGCAACGCGCGCCCCTGTACCTCGACATGAGCGTCCTCGAGTACCTGCAATTTGCCGCCGATCTTCGCGAGCTCGACGCCAGCACGTTCAAGAAACGCGCCCGCAACGTCGTCGAAGTTTGCGGCCTTGCCCAAGTGCTTGGCAAAGAGATCAGTGAACTTTCGCACGGCTACCGCCAGCGCGTCGGCCTCGCGCAGGCTCTCATTCACGACCCACCGATTCTCATTCTCGACGAGCCAACGAGCGACCTCGACCCGAACGAAAAGACGGAATTTCTGGAGTATTTGAAGCGCATCGGCCAAGAGCGCACGGTCCTTCTCTCCACACACAATCTCAGCGAAGTTGAGGCCGCTTGCGCCCGCGCCATCATTGTTTCGCGTGGTCGCGTGGTCGCCGACGGCGCCCTTTCGGACATTCGAGCGCGCTCCGGGTCCGTCAGCACGTCCATCATGGTGGCGGCGGAAAACATGAGCGGATCGAGCGTCAGTCAGGTCGAAATCAAAAGCGCCCTCGATGCCCTGAAAGGCGTCTCGAAGGTCGAAGCGCCGCCCTCGAACGGCCAGGCCTACCGCTACGAGCTCGCCACCCCCCAAGACGTGGATCTGCGCGCGGATTTGTACCGCCTTGCGGTGCAAAAAGGCTGGGTATTGCTTGAACTTGTGCGCGCGTCGCAGGCTCTCGAAGACGTGTTTCGCGACCTCACCCTCGGCGACGAACGCAAGAACCGCGAGATCTCCGCAGCCTGATTTTTTAGGACACATAATGAGCAGCAAGGTCATCACCATCGCGAAGCGCGAGCTTCGTTCCTACTTCGATTCCCTCGTGGCCTACGTGGTCGTCGGCGGCAGCATGCTCGGCCTCGGCATCTGGTTTTTCCTGATGCAGCAGGGCGGGTTTTGGCAGATCGACCGCGCCTCTTTGGGCCGCATGTTCGACTTTCTCCCGTGGGCGCTCTCGGCCATGGTGCTGCCCCTCGTGACAATGCGTTCCCTCGCCGAAGAGAAGCGCACGGGCACATTGGAGCTGCTCATCACCATGCCCGTTACCGACGCCGACGTGATTCTCGGCAAGTATTTGGCAGCCCTCGGCCTCGTCGCCGTGCTGCTTCTCGCCACGTTTTTGTACCCGGTGGCACTCTTCGTTTTCCCGTGGCACTTGGGCGCGCTCGATTGGGGTCCGCTCGTCAGTGGCTACGTCGGCACGCTCCTTTTGTCTGCCGCTGGTTTGGGCGTTGGCCTGGCTTTTTCCGCGGTAAGCGACTCGCAAATCGTAGCGTTTTTCTTCACCGCGCTGACGCTCATCTTCCTGCATGTCGTCGGCAACGTCGTCGAACTCGTGCACGGCCCCGTGGCCGATGTCATCTCGTTCGTGTCCTTTCAGACGCGGTTCGCGCCCTTCGCGCGCGGCCTCATCGACATGCGCGCCGTCGTGTATTTCTTGTCCGTTACTGCCCTCTCACTGCTCTTCGCATTCCGCTCCCTTGAGAGCCGGAAGTGGAACTGAGCCCCCGATCTTTTTGAGCTGATTAGCGAGCCTGACCATGGAAAAAAAAGCACGAGCCTCCCTTGAGAGCGGCGCCGTCATCGGAATCGCGGCGGGCGTCCTTATCGCCGTAAATGCATTCGGTGCATTTGGCGGCTTCGGTAAGGCCACCCGTATCGACACAACGTATGCGAAGCGTTTTACCCTGTCAGACGGCAGCGGTCGCCTTCTTCGCAGCATGAAGCAAGACCTTCGCATCGAGGCCTACGTCACCAAGGGTCTTCCAAAACTCGACGCCTTCGTGCGCGATTTGCGCGACCTTCTGCAGCAGTACCAAGACTCCTCCGGCGGGCGCCTCACCTACGCGATTATCGAGGCAAAAGACGATGAAACCAAGCGTGCCGCCAAAGACGCTGGGCTCAAAGAAGTGCCCTTCGGCGAAGCCAGCGAGACGGGCGATCAGTCGGCCGCGGTAGCCATGGGCTTCATGGGCATGGTCATGAAGTACGGCTCCGAGAAAGAGGTCATTGAGTACCTCCCGCCCGAGCGCACCGACGGCCTTGAGTTCTGGATCACCAACAAAGTGCGTCAGCTTCGCGACACCGGCGACAACGTGAAGCACAAGGTTGGCGTCCTCTCGGGCCAAGACGAGATGAAGCTCACGGAGGCGAACCTCATTCCCACCAATCAGGGCAAGCCATCGATCCAAGCGATCATGCAGCAGAGCTTTCCGTTCTACAGCTTCTCAGACGTCGACACGCACGGCGGCAACCAGGCGATCGACGACACCCTCGACGGCCTCATCATTATGCAGCCCGCGAAAGACTTCGAGGAGAACGAGCTTCGCCGCATTGACGAGTTCGTGATGAAGGGCAAAAGCCTCGTCGTGATCGCCGGCGCCGTCAACGTCAAGGCCAACGATCCGACCATGAAGGCCGAGCTCAATACGCACGGGCTCGAGAAGCTTCTCGCCGGGTACGGCATCGAGATGCGCAAAGACGTGGTCCTCGATTTCGGTCGCTCGATGCGCCTCCAAGTTTCCACCCAGGGCGGGGTTGGGACCGTGCAGTTTCCGCAAGTCCTCGACGTCATCGACGACCCGCGTTTCTCCGGGAACGAGCAGCTCCTCGACACCACTTTTCCTGCGTTTTTCCGCATCCAAGAGTTGGCATTCCCCTTCGCCTCTTCGGTCGCACTCCTCGCCGACAAGCAGCCCGAGGCCCAGCTCAAGATTCTCGCGCGCTCCACGCCGCGCGCCCTCGTCGAGAAGACCGACACGGTCGATTTGCGTCCGTTCCAGCGATGGGGCCGCAAGGGCGAATTCGGCCAGTTTGGTTTGGCGGCGTCCGCCGAAGGCACGCTGAAGACAGCATTTCCCGGTGACGCGAAGGGTATGGAACGTCCGGAGAAGAGCAAAGACAAGGCCCGCGTTCTCGTCGTCGCATCGTCCCTGTTTTTGGCGAACCCCTTCGCGCGTGCGGGCAATCCTCCCGACATGGGCCAGATGGGCGGGATGTTCGCGGGAATGGGCGGCGACGATGCGCTCCTTCAAGTGGCGATGCCGTACGCGCAAAAGCAACTTTCCGCTGCGCTGCTCGCCTTCAAAAACACCCTCGACTGGGCAACCGGCGACACGGATCTCTTGGCAGTTTCGGCGAAAATTCTGAGCGAGCCGGGCCTTGTGTACGGCGATATCAGCAAGATGACCTTCGATCCGAACGAGACCGAACAGATGATCATGGCGCGGGAGGGCGAGTCGAAGAAGGCGCGCAAGACCACGCAGCGGGCCGTCGAAGTGATTCTAATCCCTGGAATTCCCCTGCTCATGGGGCTTGTGGGCCTCCTTCGGTGGCAGAGCCGCAAAAAATCGCGCGCGAGCTCCTCGCTGGCTTGATTTCTCTTGACAAGACGCTCGCGGCCCTTTGGCTCCGGCAAACAAGGCCCCGTTTGGCCTGCATGGTTCCCCTCCTGCCCTCCTGCCCTCGCGCCATTTTGGCCGCATCTGAGATTTTACGATGACCCGTGACAAGCAACTTGCCGTGGGCGCGCTCGCGCTCATGCTCTTCGGTGGCCTTGCAGTGAAGCAGTTCCGCGACGACTCCAAGATCGGTTCCAGGGCTGCCCAAGACGCCGCGCTTCCGAAGCTTGAGAGCACCGATGGCGCCGACAAGCTCACGGTCACGAACGGCGAAAAGGGCACGTTCGTGCTCGAGAAGAAGGGCGAAAACTGGAGCCTCGTTTCGCCCATCGCCGCGAAGGGTAACGGGCAAAATATCAAGCTCGCCCTCGACAACATCAAGGAGCTCAAGGTCCGCGAACAGATCTCGTCGAACCCCGACGCCGACCTTCTGAAGAACTACGAACTCGACGCCGCCAAGGGCGTGCGCGTCCTCATTGAAAAGGGCGGCAAGGCCGTCGTCGACGCGACCTTCGGAAAGAGCGGAGGCCGAGGCCAGCTCCTGACGGTTGCGGGAACACCTGGTATTTTCGCGGCGATAGGCTTTTCGAACTTCCTGTTCACCCGCGACGCAAAAGGCTGGCGCGACATCGAGGTGTTGAAGTTCGAGGACGAAAAGACGACGGGCTTGCACTACGAGGTCGGCGGAAAGACCCTCGACTTTGCCCTCGACGGCGCCGCGTGGAAGGGCACCGAAGGCGGCAAGCCTCTCGAGCGTTTTGACGGCGAGAAGGTGAAAGACGCCCTCCGATCCATCAAGCAGCTCAACGCCGACGACTTCGGCGGCACCAAAACCGACGCGGAGCTTGGCCTCGACAAGCCTGTGTCCGTGGTCACCGTGACCCTCAAAGAGGGCCCGGCCCTCAAGGTCACCGTTGGCGGCGAGACGGCCTCCAAGGGCCGCTGGGTGAAGCGCGATGGGGCCGCCGAGGCCACAGCGCTGCCTAGCTACGCCGTCGACTGGCTCGTGCCGGACGCCGCGCGATTTCAGAAGCCCGCGCCCGACGCGGGAAAGTAAGTCCCGCGGTTCGTTCGCCTCACGGGTCTCGTGTGTGGCTCGTATGCGCCGCAGAAGTGGCGCATGTGCTTGGCCTATGCTAAGCGTGTGCGTTGCGTAGTTGTGCGTATGCTTAGCGTGTGCGTGGCGCAGCGTCCTCGTACCTGCTGCATAGCTTCCGCGTACGACGGCAACTAGTCTGGCTCAAAATGGGCCAAAAAGGCTGCTAAAATGCCCCGGCGAAGGGCTTTGCGTGGCCGTTGGCGGTGGCGTCGCTGGCCACAAAGTGGCTCTGAAGGGCGGCCAGCTCGGCGCCGCACAGCTCCCTCGCAACCCGCAAAACGTCGGCGGCCACGGGGTAATAGGCGGCCTCCAAAACCGGGGCGCAAGGTGTAGGCACGTCGGGCAGGGCGATGCGACGAACCGCCGCGCGCAGCGATGAAAACTCGCGCTCGGCCACGACGGCGGACACCTCCGAGGCCAAACCGAAGTGGCCCCAACCCGGGTCTGCGACGATGAGCCGACCGGTTTTGCGAACCGACGCGCACACGGTCTCGACGTCCCAGGGGCGAATGGTGCGCAGATCGATGACCTCCAGATCGATGCCCAAGGCCGCAGCCTGGTCCGCCGCGCGGAGGGCCTCGGTCACCATAAACGAGGCGGCAACAACCGTGCAGTCTGCACCTACTCGTGCGACGCGGGCCTTTCCGATGGGCTCAACAAAGTACTCCGCGGGCACCTCTTCGCGAAGCCCGTAGCTCCATCGGTGCTCGATGATCACGGTGGGTGTGTCGCCCTCGAGCGCCGCGAGCAGCAGGCCTTTTGCATCCCGGGCGCACGACGGCATAAGGACGTGAAGTCCTGGAAAATGAGCCACGACCGCGTGCAGACTCTGCGAGTGCTGGGCCGCCTGACCCCACCCCCGACCGATGATTCCGCGAATCACAATGGGGCACTTGAGACGCCCGCCGGACATGTAGCTCCACTTGGCCGCGTGGTTCGCGATTTGGTCCAGCGTGAGCAGCAGAAAGTCGTTTCGCGCGTGCACCAAAATGGGCCTCATGCCGCACAGCGCGGCGCCGATGGCGGCCCCGGTTGTGAGCTGTTCGCTGATTGGCGTGTCGAAGACGCGGGCGTCGCCGAAGCGCGCATACGCCTCGTTCGTTGTACCGAAAATACCGCCCGAGTCGTCGACGCCGACGCCCATGACGAAGACCGACGCGTCGCGTTCAAGGGCCTGGCACGTGGCCTCGGAGATGGCGTCTGCAAACGACAGGACGCGGCTCATCGCTGGGACTCCGCGTGAAGGTCTTCAAACATCGCGCGCACCATCGGTGGCTCACTTTCTTTAGCAAATACAAGGGCTTCTGCGATATCGCGGGAGACGCGGGCCTTGACGCTTTCGACGATTTCGCCCGCCCCCCTGTCTCGCAATTCCCTCTCCGCTGCGTCGATCGGGCACTTCGCTTGCCACGCCCGTAGCTCGTCTGCGGTGCGGCGCATGCGCCCGGTGTCGGGCTCGGTGCCCACGTGAGAGAGCCAACGATAGGCTTGAACTTCCAGCAGTGCCGGCCCGCGACCACTGCGTGCATACTGCACAAGTTCCTGCATGGCCTCGTAGACCTTCATCAGGTTCGAGCCCTCGACGCACACCGACGGCATACCGAAGAGGCGTCCGCGATCGGGGATGGGCACCGTTTGACGGCTCTCGACGTGGGACAGCGTGGCGTAGAAATTGTTCTCCACCAAGAAGACCACGGGCAATTTTCGGAGTGCCGAAAAGTTCAAAGCCTCGGTGAAAAGGCCTTGCTCCACAGCCCCGTCGCCGAGGCAAGGCATGGCCACATTCGCAAGACCGCGCAGTTGAAAAGAGAGCGCCGCGCCCACAGCCAGAGGCACGGAACCTGCGACAATGGCCGACGATCCGAGCATGCCCATGGCCCCATCGACGAGGTGCATGGAGCCGCCTTTGCCCCGGGAACATCCGGTCTCTTTACCGAACAGTTCTGCCATCATGGCCCGGAGATTTCCGCCTTTTCCGAGGTAGTGGCCATGGCAGCGGTGCGTGCTGAAAATGACGTCGTCCGGGGTCAACGCAAAGCCGATGGCGGCCGCGGCGGCCTCTTGCCCAATGCTCATGTGCGTGGGGCATTTAATGGCGTGGGTGAGGGGCTTCTTCTCCACAAGAAGACGATTCTGCTCCGCGTACTGGTCAACGACCGCCTCCTCGGCGCGGCGAATGAGCAGGGCCCGCTCGTAAAGATCGGTGAGGGAAACGGTGCGTGCAGACTGCATGTTTGTGTCGCCGTTAGATGAAGTTGACGTGGGGCCCAGGACTGGCGACCTCGTGGAGGTATTTGTTGACGTGGTGCATGCGGCAATTCTTGCGGCACTCGGTCACGTCGAGATCGTGCATCACGTAACGCCAATTTTCGCGTCGGCGATCGCCCTGCCAAATGGCGTGAAAGCTCTCGGCGTTCACGTTGCCGTACCGAAAGCGATCGTCGCCGTAAGTGACGCCTTTTTCCTCGCGACCGAGGTACGTGCTGCACCCCCAAACTTCACCGTCGGCCTCAAGGTAGGCCCACACGTAGGGCGTCGCTTGGCACTTGGTGTAGCCGCGCTCCTCGGTGGCGAGAGAGGCCATGGTCTGCCTGCGAACGACGACCTTGAACGAGTCGGTGGACACCGCTTCGAGAGCTGCCAACCAGGCCTCTTCGTCGCGGTACTGCACGCCGTCGTACATGCGCGTCCACTCGCTAATAAGGTGCTGCGAGTAGGGTTTGATGACGAGGTAATCGAGACCCATGTCGCGCAGCGTCTCGGCAAGTTTGATTGCAGTATGCACGTTTGCGGGATGGTGCTCCTGCAAAAGCGATCGCCGCGTACGCCCCGAAGCCTCCGGGAGGGCCACCATCTGCGCGCCTATCGTGACGTGACCCCCGACCTGCTCGCGGACGCGAACCGCGCGCTCGAGGTTTTCGAGGACCTTGTCGAAATCCTCGGGTTTTGTCTTGTGAATCGCTGCGTAGGTGTCCCGATCTCCGGCATTCAGCGAAACTTTTATCCACCGAAGTCTCTCGAGGCCGAGGGTCTGCTTCGCGAACGAATCGGTCAGAAGCACGGCGTTGGTGGTGATCGAGGCGTCGAGGCCGATGGAGTCGGCGTGGCGAAGGGTGTCGGCGAGGGGCTTGTAGAGAAGAGGTTCGCCGGCCCCGGCAAACATCACGCTGCGCACGCCGGCCTCGTGCATGCCGGTCAGGGTTCGTGTCATAACCTCTTGAGAAAGCTGCGGTTTCTCCGGCCTCGCGAGCATGTAGTCGACGCCGCAAAAGGTGCACGCGTGGTTGCAATACCCGACGGGAGAAACCTCGACGTACAGCGGAAAAATGTTCTTCGCCTTTTCCCAATCGTCGCGCGCCTCGAGCCACGCGGCCACGCGCGACGGGTGCAGTGACATCTTCTCGCTGTCGATGCGGTGGCGATCGTTCATTGACGGAACCCTAAGCAATCGCGGTGCCAACTCAAGAAACTTGCGAGACTCCGCGGGTTGGCACAAACGTTGCCAGCGATGCTTGGCATGCCCGTTCCACACCCACCGCCGCGAATCGTCTTCGCGGAAGCCGTCGCGCTTTACGAGCGGTCCCTCGTCGACAAACTGCGGGGATTTACAGCAGGCGGCGACGTTAACGCTTTTCTTGAGCGATGGGTTCACGATGAAGATCCCGGTGCCAGCGTGCGTTCGCTGCTCGAGGCCGCGGCGGAACACGGCATTGCGTCCATCGAATTGGCGATGACGCCGGCGGTGCTCGACGCGATTGGCCCCGGTCGCCTCGCGGAGCTGCTTGGCGCGGCCCTCGTGAACCGTCAGCCCAGTGACGGCGGTGACGTTTGGTTGACCCTAGAACCGCCGCAATTGCCCCGCCTGGCATCGGCGGCGTCGGTGCCGCGAAAGGGCCCTCACGAGGCGGCAGGGGCCCGTAGCGACGACGACGCCGAGGAGCTTCGCGCCGTCTCGTTTCTGCCAGCGGCCTACGCCGAGGCACTGGCGCAATCAGCGTTCGCGGCGTCGCTCGGCTCCTTGGAAGGCACCGATGCGGGCGCGGAGACCGTTTGGGACAACGTGCGCTGGACGATCGCCACACGCGGCGAGATCGTTGCCGCCGCGTCGGTCGTTTGTTCGTCAGCGCCGGGCCAAGTGGCCACGCTTTTATCCTTTGCTTCCAGCCACTTCGTTGGCCTGTCGCTTCGCGAAGCGCGGGAGCATGGGGTCGCAAGGGTGGAGCTTGCCCTTCGCGGTCGTGGCGGCGTGCGCCCGGTTTTGGGCATCGTTTTGCCCACGCGCATGGCCCTCGCTTTCGAACAGCTGCAAGAACATCTCGATGTATTATGCACACGTATTTGGCGCGGGCAAAACCCACCCGGGTCCAACGAGTGGCTCGATGCACCTCAAGACGGGTGGCGCCTGTTGACCGCCGATGAGAAACGCGACACGTGCGCACAAGTGGTTGAAAAAACTCTTGTTTCCGCGGGTCTCGACGCGCACGCCATGACGGTGGAGGCCGTGGAGCGCGGCATTCTTGTGCTGTGTTCGCAGCCCGATGTGGCCACCGCGGGCGGCAAGGGACGGGTGCTCATGCTCGTCGAGCGGGCGCTGCGCGACAACGTGGAATCTACACTCATCGTCGTCACCGAAGAGCGCCGCGATGCCCACAAGGGCCGTCGCCTCAAGCTGGCCGAGGAGCCGCGCACGTAACCCAATGGGGCCCAGCTGGACCCTCGCCGAAAAGGGTCTAACATCTCCGGCTCTCGCAAATTTCCAACGCGACGGACCCTCGCCCAAAAGCGTCGCGAGCGACGAATCCCTAGGAAAAGCGAGCGATAGGCACTTTCTGTGCCTTGAGCGACCCCGACCGACGGGATTTGGCGCGCAGCAGCTTTTCGGCGAGGGTCGAGCTGGATCGCGGCCGCGACGTTCCGGGGTTCAAGCGCAGATGCCTCGACCGCGCGCCATAGCGCATACGATGTATGTGATTGAGCAGCATAGGAACGCAGTGGTGGGCTGCGAACGGGCCGTACGCGGTATTGATACAGAATTGCGCCGCCCTCGGACTGCTTCTCGCCCCTCGCGGCGAAGACACGCCCCCTGCCCGTGGTCCCGTCGCTCGGCCCACCCCCCTGGATCGGAGGGTTTTCACCTGGTCCAATCATTGCTCAGATTGTGCTTCACTGTTCCGTCCTTAGCGGTCAAATTCCCCGGGTGGCCGCCAGGTTAGCGAGCAATTATGCTGCGCGCCGGCTTTTGGTGGAGTTGGCATCGATGGTGCTTACGTCCGGTGGAGACTTTGCATGAAATCCTTATTCACTTCCTTTCTCACCTCCCTCGCCCTCGTGTCCTGCGCGACGGGAGAAAAACTCGTATTGTCCGAACAAGAGTGGCCCGCCGATGCGGGCAATCCGCCCCAGTCCGGCCATGCTACCCCTGTTCTCACCCCTCGGCCCGAGGTTCCCATCGTCGACGTTGGACTGCCGGCGTCCACGGATGCAGGCGCGGCGCCGTCGCTCGACGCGGGACCGGGGATTCTCCTGCGCACCGTCACAGACCTCAATCGCGCGATTGATGGCGCGTTGGATGGCGCACATTTCGTGCTTGCCAACGGAAGCTACCGCGACGTGCTGCTCGTGATGGCGAAGTCCGGGATGGCTGTGCGCGCAGAAACCCCCGGAGGCGTGAGTTTTACGGGCTCTTCGCGGGTCTTGATCACAGGCGATCGCAACAGGCTGTCGGGGTTTCAGTTCTTATCCGGCGCGGTCAACGGCAACGCGATTCTGGAGGTCAGCGGCGACTCCAACACGCTCGAACACCTCAACATTCAAGGGGCCGCCGCAAAAACGTGGATTCACATCGCAGCCGGTTCAACAGACAACGAAATACTCTATTGCAACATTGAGGACAAGCCTCCTACCGCTTCGATTATCGGTGCAATCATTCAAATCAGCACCGATGCAGCCGTGGTCGGGCGTCATGGAATCCGCCGGTCGTCGTTTAGAAACATACGGGGCCCAAGTGGAGACTTTGGCAACGAGCCCATTCGAATCGGTCTCAGTACGGAGCGCACCAACGTGTCACGAAGCGTGGTGGAAGATTGCTATTTTGATAATGTCGGCGGGGGCGATAACGAAACAGTCTCCGTCAAGTCCGCCGAGAATGCTGTGCGTTACAACACGTTTACCAACAACCCCGCGGGAATGGTGGTCTTCCGCCATGGAAATCGAAATGTCGCGTACGGAAACTTCTTTTTGAATAATTCAGGAGGGATTCGGATCAAGGAGGGCAACGGCCATGCCGTATACAACAACTACTTCGAAACCGGCAGCGCGGCAGCCTTGGTCCTGACGTTCGTGCCCGAGTATCCACTGGATAATCTGTCTTTCGTTCACAATACTTTCACTCAAATGGGAGGCATTTCTTTGGGTGGCAGCGGCCCCACACGCGTTAGGTTTGTGAATAATATTTTTCAAAGGGCCACGGGCAATATTTTTGCGTCGGCCACGGGAAACGAGGTTTGGACTGGCAATCTTTATCAGGGCACGTTGGGTCTGGCGGCCGCGACGGGGCTTCGTTCCGTGGACCCCAAGCTTGCACCAAACCCCGTTGGCTACCGTGGCCCTTCCCTCGGAAGTCCTGCGATTGACGGGGCAACGGACGCGGTGACCACGATTCCCGCGTTGCTCGGGCTGGACAACGACCCGGCGGTGCTTCTCGACATCGGTCGCAGGTCGAGGCCGGCTCAAAATCGCGAGAAAGATGTGGGATGCGACGAGTTCGGCGCGCAACCAGCCGTCAAGAGGCCGCTCTCGCTCGGAGACGTTGGGCCGTCCTACTTAGCGCCGCGCCCCTAAAAGCTTCCGCGCATTGAAAAGAAAACAAACGTCGCCACCTTGCGACGCGCACCAGACCGTGGCCCGTGCGCCCCGGCTTTTGCTCGTGCTCGCAGACAGCGCATACGTACGATAGGTGGCAGATGTGCGCTGTATGTGTGCTGCTCGTGTCCGATGGGCGGCCAAGGGCCGCAGCGTCTGGCCGGCGATTTGGCCCTCGACGAATCCAAGCAAAAGATGGCCCCAATCGCGCGCCCTTCGCTATGCTCGCGGGCGATGCTCCGCTCTGAATTCTTTCGCCGGGTAATTTTCGCAGCGATGTTGTCTTCCGGTTTTGCCGAGGCGCAACAGATTGTCATGTCGCAGGTGCCCGATCGGCGCGTGTACAGCGATGCGTCGAAGCAAGCCGCGTTCCGATCGGCCTCGAAGTTCCCCGATTGGATCAACTACGCCGACTGCGCGTCCAACGTCCTTCTGCACTTTCAGTTGGCGGTCACGTCCATTCCAACCAACGGCAGTTTGCAAGTGTGGGCGGGCACCGACGACTGCTCGAAGAACGAATCCCGCACCGGCGAAACCACGCGCACGTGCTGGCCCGTGAGCGGCGCGCTGGCGAGCACGCAGAACGTTTCCGTCGACGTCCAGTCGCAACACCTCGTTTCGCCCCTCGGCAAAACAGCCGCCGAAAAGCCGAAGGCTTTCGCAGACCTTCCCGCGGTGCCCAGTGCGGCCACGTGCACGTCGTCGTCCTCCGGTGCGACCGCGTTGAGCCTTTGGTTCATGTTCACCGACGGCTCGAACAACGTCCTCGGCACGCCCCTGAAGTGGGGCACAAGCGTCGACGTCGTAGGTCCCACGGCCCCCACAACCGTGTCGCCCACCGCCGGTGACGGCGCAGTGAACCTTGCCTGGGCAGTCGGAGACGCGGTCAGCGACGTGTCGGAATACGTGCTTTATTGCTTGGCGCAGACCACGGCGGATGCGGCGGTCAGCGGCGACGCCAGTGCCGACGCCGCGTCCGACGCAGGCACCACTACTGCGGATGCAGACAGTAGTACGGAGGCTGTCGACAGTAGTACGGAGGCTGTAGACAGTAGTACGGAGGCTATCGACAGTAGTACCGAGGATGCCGGCGTCGCAGATGCGGGCGCAACTTCTTCCTCGACTTGCGTGGCACCATGGGCCCCGGAGCCCGCTTCGCCCCTCTCGGCGGAATTTGCAACGTCGATCGCGCGCTACGAGTGTGGCCGCGTGGGCGGTGCTTCGCGCTCCTCGCGCGTGAGCGGTTTGAGCTACGGCACGGCGGTCGCGGTCGCCGTCGCGGCGGTGGACCAGGTCGACAACATGGGGGGCATTCGCGCGGGCGGGTGCGCCACGCCGGTGCGCACCGTCACCTTCTGGGACCGCTACGAAGACGGGGGCGGCGATGCAGGCGGATGCAGCTTCGGATCCCCTGGCGTTCCCGGGCAATCGTTTGCAGTTCTGGCGCTCGTCGGTCTCGCCGCAGCGCTTCGCCTTCGCCGAAAGGGCCGTTGAGCCATGCGTCCGCGCATTTTTGTTCTGTGTTTGCTCGCGTCTCCGGGTTCTGCTTTCGCGGAGCTTCCGGGCTTCCAGCGGCCGTCCCACGCGTCGTCTCAAGACTTCGCCCTCGAGCTCCGGGTGAACTACGGCAAGCCCGAAATAGACTCCGCGCCCGGCCTTGCGCGGTCGCCGTATTCGTCGGCTTTCGGTTCCGAGAGTCGGATTGGTCTTGGTGCCGAACTCGACTGGCAGTTTCTGTCCATTCCGCGCGTGGGCAGCCTCGGGATCGGCGTGGGCGTTGGTCGCTGGGCGACGGCCGCAAAAGCTGTAAACTACATCGATCTTTCGCCGACCGGAGACGACACAACGCTGGAACTCTGGCAGTTTGCGGGTCTCGGCGTCTTTCGCGTCGACGCCCTGGCCGACAGCGGCATCCCCCTTGTTCCCTACGCGAAGGCGGGCTTGGGTTACTCCCTGTGGCGCGCCTACGGCCCCGACGGCACCTACGAGAGCAAGACCGGCTCGGGCAATCGCGCCATCGGCGGCAGCTACGGGTTTCAGTGGTCCGGCGGGGTCGCTCTGCACCTGGACCGATTCGACCCCTCGGCGGCCAAGAATATCGATGAGACAATGGGTGTAAACAACACGTATCTATTTGTAGAATACACCAATGCCACACTGCGCTCTGCGTCGTCGAAGACGGCCTTGTGGGTGGGCGGAAACACCTTCACCACGGGGCTGGCACTCGAGTTCTGAACCGGCTGCCGGCGGTCGTCTGTTTCGCGTTTTCGCATTTTCGCTCACCATTCGAGCTAACCACCAAGAGGAGCAACCATGGCTGATGTCACCCTTCGTCACGATATTTTTTGCACCGAGAACGACTACTGGGAAAAGTGTGTTTGGGGCGCGCCCTTCAATGAAGGCCTCTATCTAAAGAGCCTGGGTTTTCCGCGTTACGAGGTCCAGAGCGACATCGACGGCACCGACGTGCGCACGCGCCGCACGCTCATTGAGCCCCCGGTTGCGGGCCTTCCGGCACCCCTCAAAAAAGTGATGGGCGACACGCTGAGCTACGTTGAAAACGCCACCTTCAACAAGGCTACGCGCGTCTACGCCTTTAAGGTCACTCCCTCTGTTTTCGCCGACAAGGCGAAGATCCACGGAACGCTCAGCTGCGAGGCCGCGGCGGGCAACAAGTTCGTGCGCGTGGCGAAGATCTTCGTCGAGGTCAAAGTCTTCGGCATCGGCGGCATGGTTGAAGAGCGCATTATGGCCGACCTTCGTCGTTCCTACGACGTGGGCGCCACCTTCACGAACGACTTCGCCGCGCAAGGCGGCTTCTCCACGAAGTAATACGAAAGCCGTCACGAACGACTTCGCCGCGCAAGGCGGCTTCTCCACGAAGTAATACGAAAGCCGTGCGCGTGTCATCCGCGGTGCGTGCGCGGTATGCGCGACGCATATGCTCGGGACTGTAAGCGTACAACGGCGGCCGTGGCCCAACTGGGAGGCCCTCCGGGTGCCGCGAGAGGCCGTTGTCCGGCGGTCTTGCGCTGCCCTACGGAACGCGCTATGGGCACGGTCTCACATCGCCGCGCGGCTTAAGCCGTGCACCCATTGGAGCCATTCGAGCCAACATGCAAAAGACCCCACTCGCGACCGTCAAAGCCAAATTCGGCGACAAAGCCAAACTTGTCGAAGCCCTTAAGTCCTTCATGGGAGACGACCTTTGGCTCGCTCACCCGCTCCAGTCGGGCACCCTCGAGCACGTCTCGAACTCGAAGCTTCTTCGGCTTCACGCCACGTTGAGTGCGGTCAAAACGCAGTTTGGCACCCGCGAGAAACTCGCCGAGGCGATTCTCGCGATCGAAAAGCGGACGAAAGACACCGGCTACAAGGCGCGCCTCATGGGCTACCCTGTTCCCCGCCTCTACGACGCTTACAAGGCCACAAAGAAGCGCGCGGCTGCGGCTGCGCCTGCGCGTGCGACAGTGGCCGTAAAAAAGGCCTGAGCACCGGCACGTCCTCGCTGCCCGCGGGCAACGGATAGGCGGAGAAAGCCCCGTGACGTTGGTCGCGGGGCTTTCCTGTTCTCGCTTGTCGCAGCTCCTTCCACCCTGGCCCATGACAGACCCGACCACCGTCACCGATCCGCGCCTTGAGCTCATTGTCGAGCGGGCTTACGCCGTTTCCGGCGTGATCGACGTGCGCGCGTGGCTATGGAACAACACGATCTACGTGGGTATTCGCGTTGCCGCCCTTAGTTCGGGCCCGTTTGTCAAGCGGCAAGTCGAAGTCGCGGTGGCGGCTTTGGCGGAAGAGGCAGAGGTCGTCGAGGTGGGTTTTCTGGCGCACGATTAGCGGCACATCCGCCGTATAGGCGTGGGGCGTGTAGTGTATGCGTATGGGCTATACCGCGAGAGCGCGGCTCGTCGGAGGTAAGCCCCGGAGGCTAAAGCTGTCGCGGCCCACCGGAAAGAGCGCTCCGGGCGCGAGGCCAACCGGCGTTCATGGTCCCGACGCTAACCAGAAGTAGAATGATAGCAAGGAGTTGCAGCGCAGCTGCGATGCGGAATTTACTCCTGCCTTGCCTTGCCTTGCCTTGCCTGGCGGCACGAAATGGCGTAATATCGCGCGCGCCGCACCTCAGAGATGACGTGCGAGGCGTCGTGTTGCCGTGGTTCGAGTGTCTCGTGAGGAAACCGATGAAGAGTATGGAACGCTGCGCCCAGTTGGGCCCGTCGATGTTGGCCGCTATGCTGTTTTTGAGCGGCTGCTCGGGTCGCGTTGAACACTCGGACGCGAAAGGCGTGGCGTCGTCGTCGGCACCCCTGTCACCCGCACTGTCACCCGCACTGTCACCCGCGGCTCTCGCGGAACCTGGGCTGACGACCATTGGCACGGGCGCGCAGGGCGCGGTGGACGACCTCGTGCGGAATGGCGTGCGAACGATGGCGGGCGAGGCGATAGCCGTCACCGTCTCTGGCTCGGCCCTCACGACCTTCGCGTCCGGCAGTGCCGCCACAGTCATCGACCCGGGCCTGACGGTCGTCAGCTCGGTGACGATACCGGGCGCCACGGTCACCCTTGGCGCGGGCTTTGGCGCCGGCGATTCCCTCGATGGCAGCCTCACGGGCACCACCGGCATCACGAAGGCCTTTAGCACGACGACCGGCGTCTTGACCTTCACGGGCGACGGCACCGCGGCCGTGTACCAGACGCTGCTGCGCTCGGTGACCTACTCGAGCTCCTCGACCACAAACGCGTCCCGAACGGTCACTTTCGGCCTCGGTACGGCCGTCGCGTACTCGGTCAACGGGCACTTCTACGAGGTTGTGTCCACGACCATGGGCTGGAGTGCAGCCAGAACAGCGGCAGCCGCGCGCTCGTACCTCGGCCTTGCGGGTTATTTGGCGACGATTACAAGCGCCGACGAGAACGCATTTGTGAAGGCGAAACTCACGGCAAGCACCGTCTGGTTTGCAGCCAACGCGCCGACCACGGGTTGTCCGCGCACCTGGAAGTGGGGAGCGGGCCCGGAGAACGGCACAGACGTGTGCAACAACACGGCCAGCGGAACGTGCAGCGCCATCGGCGGAGCGTTTGTCAACTGGGCCACCAACGAGCCCAACGGGTGCACCAGCGAAGGTTCCACCCAGATGTACACGACCGACGGTAAGTGGAACGACCTCAGCGGGGCCAACAACCTCGGCTATTTGGTGGAATACGGCGACATGGTGGGAGACCCCGTCCTTGCCCTCAGCGCCAGCCACACCCTCACCCAAACCTACGACGATTCGGTCCTCACCGCGTCCTCGGGCACCGTCACCGTCGCCGCGGGCGCCGCTGCGACGGTCGTGGACAGCCTCCTCACAGCCTCGGCGACCGCCACGGTAACGAGCGCAACGGTGGCGATTACCACTGGCCACGTGGCCGCCGAAGACCGTCTGGCCGTCGGAACGGCGGGCTCACTCACAGCTGCTTACGTCACGGCAACAGGTATTCTTACGCTATCGGGCAGTGCTACGGCTGAAACATACCAAGCCGCATTGCGTACGGTGACGTACCAGAACATCGTCTCGCCTTACCCCACGGTCGCGGCGCGCAATATTCGCTTCGCGTTTGGGAGTCGCACGGCCAACCGGGCTCTCCAGGTCACGGCCGCCCCAACGGTCACTGTGTCGACCTCCGGTGCCTCGGTGCTGCCCGGCGTGTCGGTGACCCTGACGGCGAACCTTGTTCCCACGGCCGCCACGGGCACGGTGCAGTTTAAGTCCGGGTCCACCAATCTTGGGTCACCCGTGAGCATTAGCGCGGGGGCCGCAGCCTATACCACGTCTGCGCTAGCGGTCGGGGTTCACAGCATTACCGGCGTTTACAACGGCGTTTCGCCGTACACAACGTCCACCTCGGCGGTACTCTCGCAAACGATTCTTGGAGGCGCTGGGCAAGGCACGTGCACCGCCGCAAACGCCGCGGCGGTTTGCTCCACCGGCCTGTGCAACACCACCACGGGCACGTGCGCCCTCGCAAACGCGGGCAGTTGCACGGCCGCCAACGAGTGCACGAGCAACAACTGCGGGTCCAACAGCAAGTGCGGGCTCAACGATGGTCAAACGGGTTGCACAGCGGGCACAGCCACGACCGTGTGCCAGTCTGGGTTGTGTAGTACGGATAACAGCCACTGTATTTCGGCGAGTGGTTGCTGGGTCGATGGCGACTGTACTACGGCGGGCCAAACGTGCAGCGCCGTCAACAAGGTATGCGTCACGGCCGGCGTCGTGTCCATGGCGACGGCGAGCGACACGGGTTTCAGCAACACAGACGGGGTGACGAGCGTTTCTCTGCCGACCATGCGGGTCACCCTTGGCGGCACGAGCGCGGGCGCCGGCGACGTCGTAAAGCTCTCGAACATAGGGATTCTCCTGGGCCAGGTCACGCTCACGGCGGCCCACATCACCGCGGGGCAGGTAGACGTTCCTCTCACGACGGCCCTTTTGGAGGCAGGCTCGGGCGGGCTAACCGCGGCCGGTGTGTACTGGGTCGACTGGACGTCTCAGGCTGGCAACAATGTGTTCGGCACCTTTACGACGGCGAGTGCCACCGTGTCGGTCACCTTGGCCAATACGGTTGCGTACCAGGGCGTGCAGCTCACGGGCGGCACCAACTATTGGGTGCCCGGCGGGCCGTACATTAGCACGGGAGTCGCCGCACCGAACCGGACGGACATCATTCAGTTCAATCTGAAGGGCACACGGACGCTGACCTTTTCCGAGCCCGTCGAAGGTCTGTACTGGGCGGTCGTCAGCATGAACGGCGCGGGTTACCAGTTCAACCGCGACTTCGACATCGTGAGCCAAACCGGCGTCGCGAACAACCCGGGCTACTGGGGTAGCGGTCAGATGGCGAAACGGACGGTGATCATTTCCGACGGCTCGACCCGATGGGAGCTTTACGCCGTTAGCGGCGAGCCCCACGGCGTGGTCCGCTTCAAGGGGGCTTTCTCCACCATGAACTGGATCGCCCTCGTGGACGAGAACTGGAATGGCGCGACCCTCGGAATCGGCACGGCGTCGGCCGAAATCAAGGCCGTCGGCGGGGGCATTTTCACCGCGGGCGGGGTTCTCGTGGCCCCGGTGACCCAGGCCTCCGTGACGGTCGATCAAACCGCGCCGGTGGCTCCATCGGCACCGGCATTGGCCGCGGCGGATGACACCGGTTCCTCCTCGACGGACGGAATCACCAGCGCCACATCGGCCCTGACTTTCTCCTCGTTCGTCGAAGCGGGCAGCTACGTCACGCTCTTCGACGACGCCAACACCAACGGCTCCCTCGACGCCGGCGAGGCCCTCGTTACGGACGTGCAGTCCACGACGGGAACCTTCACGACCGACATTTCGCTCGCCGCCGGAGCCCACTCGCTGCGCGCGTTTGTGAAGGATCTCGCAGGCAATCTCGGCCCGGTCAGCGCCGCGAGTGCCATCACCATCGACACCACCAAGCCCACGATACAGGTCGGCGCGCCATCGGTGGCGTTGACGAAAAGCGGCGCGGTCACGTTCCTCGTGACCTACGCGGACGCGAACGCTCCCGCGAGCACCCTCGGCTCGGGGAACGTGTCTGTCACCGCCACAGGCACAGCCGCAGCAACTACAATCACTATAACGGGTACCGGTGTAACGCGCACAATAACCGTTTCTGGTATTACCGGAGATGGCACCCTTGCGCTTACCGTTCAGGTGGGCACGGGTGTCGATGCGGCAGGCAATCTGGCCCTCGCGTCGGGCCTCACGTCGGCCTTCGCGGTCGACAATACGGCACCACAAGCGCCTGTATTTACAGGCTTTTCGCCGGACTCACTGCCCCTCGGCGACAGCGCAACCACGGCCAACACGGTCGTGGTCTCGGGCACCGGCGAGGCCGGTGTGACGATCACGATTCGTGATGGCGGAGCCGTTATCGGCACGGTTACCACCGACGGCGCGGGCAACTTCACGCACACGATCTACTCCATGGCTACCGGCGCCCACAGTTACACCGCGAGCGCCGCCGATGCCCTCGGGAACACAAGCGCGTGGAGCAATCCCCTCGCGGTGATCGGCGATATCGACGAATGCGTCGCGGGCACCTCCTCGTGCAGCGTGCAGGCGACGTGCGCCAACACGGTCGGAAGCTTCACATGCGCCTGTATCGCGCCGTGGACGGGCAACGGAACGGTGTGCCTCGCGCCCATCGGTGTCGCGTGTTCGGCCGCCAACCAATGTGCCAACGGGCTTTGTGGCACAAATGGCAGTTGCGGCCTCGCCGATGGCCAAGCCGGCTGCACCGCGTCTACAGCGGCCCTGTGCCAATCGGGGGTTTGCGGTGCGAGCGGCACGAACTGCATCCCTTCTGGGGGCTGCTATTCGTCCGCGGATTGCGCGGCGGGCCAGCAGTGCAACAGCGTCACGCTCGCCTGCGAAATTGCGCCTAGACTCCAGGTCGCCTCGGGAACCACGACATACAGCGCCATGGGAAGCCCCATCGCCGTCGACCCGGCCCTCACGGCCGTGGGCGCACCGGCGGTCACTGGCGCGACGGTCAGCATCGGAGCCGGATTTGTGGCCGCGGAAGACACGCTCGCCTTCGCGAATAGCAACGGTATTACCGGGACGTATAACAGTACGAACGGCGTATTGACGCTGTCTGGATCTGCGACGAGCGCCGTATACCAAGCGGCCATGCGCTCGGTGACCTATTCGAACTCCGCGGGAACTCTCCCCGCGACCGCCTTGCGCACCGTGACCTTCGGTCTGGGCACGGGACTTTCGAACCCGAGCAACGGCCACTTCTACGAGTTTGTGCCGACGACCATGGGCTGGAGTGCAGCCAGAACAGCGGCAGCCGCGCGCTCGTACCTCGGCCTTGCGGGTTATTTGGCGACCATTACAAGCGCCGACGAGAACGCGTTTGTGAAGGCGAAACTCACGGGAACCGCCTGGTTTGGGGCCTACGCGCCGACCACGGGTTGTCCGCGCACCTGGAAGTGGGGAGCGGGCCCGGAGAACGGCACAGACGTGTGCAACAACACGGTCAGCGGAACGTGCAGCGCCATCGGCGGAGCGTTTGTCAACTGGGCCACCAACGAGCCCAACGGGTGCACCGCCGAAGGTTCCACCCAGATGTACACGGTCGACGGTAAGTGGAACGACTTCACCGGGACCAACAACCTCGGCTATTTGGTGGAATACGGCGGCATGGGCGCCGACCCAACGCTGACGCTTTACGGCTCAAAATCGCTGCAAGTGAAGGCACTTCCGGCGGTAACCGTCGCGACATCCAACGCCGGTGCCAAGGTCAATACCTCGCTCACGTTCACCGCGACCCTCGCACGCACCACCGCGACGGGCACGGTGCAGTTCCAGATTGCCGGCGTGGCTCACGGCAGCCCCGTAACCCTGGTGAACGGCGTCGCACTGGTTTCGTCCGTGGTACTCGCCGCCGGAAACCATACGATTAGTGCGGTCTACAGCGGTGACACAGCGAACCAAGGCAGCACTGGCACACTCACGAACGGTCAGGCCGTCATCAAGCTGAACAACACGGAAGGCACGTGCACGGCGGCCAACGCGGCGGCCACCTGCGCCACGGGAGTTTGCAGCGCGGCAGGCACTTGCGGCTACGCACTGAACGAGGGTCCTTGCTCCAGCGCCAACGCTTCTACCGTGTGTGTTAGCGGGAGTTGCAGCACGGCCAATGTGTGCATCCCCGCCGGGGCTGGCTCGTGTTATGTCGATACGGAGTGTACTTCGTCGCAGTTCTGCAGGCGCTCGACCTACACATGCACCGCGAAGCTCGCCGTCGGCGTAGCGATCGCGAGCGACACGCTCCACAACGGCACGTGCACCGCGGCCAACGCCGCGGCCGTCTGCACCACGGGCGCGTGCAACAGCGTGCAGAATACATGCGGCGCCGCAACGGGAGCGGCCTGCACCGCCACGAACCAGTGCGCGGCCAACGCGTGTTCGTCGACGGGCGCGTGTGTCCCCTCGGCGACGGCGTGTTACAACGACGGCGACTGCGCGGGCGGGCTCTTTTGCCACCGGTCGAGCGCCACATGCACCGCAAAATACGGCGCCGGCGTGGCCGTCTCAAACGACACCCTCCACGATGGCACATGTGCCACCGCAGCAAACGTGTGTGCGACCAATAGCTGCAACGTCTTCACCAGCACGTGCGCGGTCGGGAACGGAAGCGCCTGCGCCGGTGCGAACCAGTGCGGCTCCAATCAGTGCGCGGCGAGCGGAAGCTGCGTACCCGCGGGCGTGGCAAGTTGCTTCGCTGACAGCGATTGCGCGGCTTCGAGCTTCTGCCATCGCGGGACCTACACGTGCACGGCCGACCTCGCTCCGGGCGTGGCCGTTTCGAGCGACACCCTCCACGACGGCACCTGCGCCACCGCGGCAAACGTGTGTGCCAGCGGCTCGTGCAACACGAACACGAACACCTGCGCCGCGGCGGTTGGCGCGAGCTGCACCGCTGCGAACCAGTGCACCAACAATGTGTGTGGCACGAACAGTAAATGCGGCTTCACCGATGGCCAAGCCGGCTGCAGCGCGGCCACAGCGGCCCTGTGCCAATCGGGGGTTTGCAGCGCGAATGCAGGGTCGTGCGTTCCGGCGGCGAACGGCTGTTACGTCGACGCCGACTGCGCGGGCGCAAGCCATTGCGACCGAAACACGCTGCTGTGCCAGGCTGATCTTGCGGCGGGCGCGCCTCTCCCCGTTGACGCCATCCACAGTGGAGTCTGCGGGCCAACCCTCGCGGGGCTTGTGTGTGTCACCGGTGCGTGCAACGCGGTTACCAACACGTGCGGTGAGCTAAACGGCGTCGCGTGCACGAGCGCCAACCAGTGCACGGCGAACGTCTGCGGCGGCAACGCTCTCTGCGGACGCAACAACGGCGAGGGTGCCTGCACCGTAGCCACCGGTCCAGCGGTTTGCCAGTCGGGGGTTTGCAACAGCACGGCCGATGGTTCCGTGAGCGCCTGCATCCCCGAGGCAGCCGGCAGTTGCTACGTCGACGGCGATTGCGCGACCAGCGATTTCTGCGCCCGCAGCACGTTTACCTGCACGGCAAAACTTCCGTCGGGCACAGCTCTCCCGTTCGACTCCGTGCACAATACATGCACTGCCGCGGCGGTTAATGCGGCCTGCGTGACGGGCCTCTGCAACGCCACCGCGAACACCTGCGCCTCCGCCAACGTGGCCGTTTGCACCGCCCCAGCCCAATGCACGGTCAATACGTGCGGCACAAACGCCAAGTGCGGCGCGGCGAACGGCGATCCCGGGTGCACGGCCCTGAACGCCGCGACTCTCTGCCAGTCGGGTATTTGCTCGGCGGCAAGCGGCGCATGCATTCCCGCCGACGGCTGCTGGCTCGACGCCGACTGCCTCGCGGGCCAACATTGCAACCAACGGGCGTTCACGTGCGCGGCGGACCTCGAGCCCGGCATGGCGATTCCGACCGACGGACTCCACGACGGCCGCTGCGGTGGCGTAAACGCCGACGCCGTGTGTGTGTCTCGCCTCTGCAACGATGCCGCCAGCACCTGCGCAGCCCCAAACGGCGGCGACTGCGCGGTGGCCAACCAATGCGTGGTAAACGCCTGCGGCACCAACGGAAAGTGCGGACTCGCGGCGGGCCAATCCGGCTGCAACGCTGCGAACGCCACGGTTTGCCAATCGCACACCTGCGGGGTTAGCGGTGTGTGTATACCCCAAGCAACGGGCAGTTGCTGGGCAGACGGCGATTGCGCGACGTCGCAGCACTGCAAACGCGACACGTTCACGTGCATCGGCGACCTCGCCGCGGGCGAACCCGTGCCGATGGACTCCCTTCACACGGGTATTTGCAGCGACGCAACGGCTCTGGCCACCTGCCTCTCGGGCTACTGCAATGCGGTGACCAACACCTGCGCATCGGTCAACAGCACACCATGTATTCGTGCGGGCCAATGCGCGGTAAACGTGTGTGGCAGCAACGGCAAATGCGGACTCAACGACGGGCAAAGCGGTTGCCTCGTCACCGGTGCCAGCTCCTGTCAATCCGGCGCATGCAGCACGGGTGGCGTGTGCGTGCCCGCGGGCAAATGTTGGGACGACAGCGAGTGCGCGGCGGACCAATACTGCTCCCGGGCAACCTTCGCATGCACAGCGAAAGCGCGGGCCGGCGAGCCCATCCCGAACGACGGACTTCACGACGGAAAATGCACCGAGGCGAACGCGAAGGCCACCTGCGCATCGGCTTTGTGCAACGCGGGCACCAACACGTGCGGCACAGAAAATGGCGTCGCGTGCACGGCCCCAGCCGAGTGCACGAGCAACATTTGTTCCACAGACGGAGCGTGTGGTTACGCCGCCGCCAAAGCGTGCACGTCGAACGCCGACTGCCGCAGCGGTGGGTGCGTCGAGGGTGCCTGCACGGTTCCCGGTGCCACGGTCTCGGGGCGAGGC
>CAMCKZ010000030.1 GCA_945875545.1 Polyangium aurulentum
GATGCAGTCTGCATGTTCACTTGGCGCCTGGGGCCAAAGAAGCGCGTGGACCTCCAGGTTCCAAATGGGACCGAGGGCCGAGGCGGCGAGCACGTGGTGACTGCCCGTGGCGCCGCAGGTCAGAAGGCGGCGTGCACCGCGGGACTGTGCGTCGTGAAGAAGGCCGGAAAGCAGCTTTCGTGCCTTGTTCCCGCCGACAAACGGCTCGCATTTCGTGTCGTCGATGAGCAGGAGGGAACCGCGCGACGTCTCCAATGTTCGCGTCGACGGCACCGCCAACGCCCCGCTTATCGCGCCTGTTATTCCGCTTGGCAGCGAGCCTGTTATTCCGTTTGGCATCGCGCGTTCACGGGCTGGAAACACGCGGGGCGTAGGCTCTCGCCAGGTCGTGACGCTGTGCGCAAAATGCGTTCATCGCGAAACAGTCCAGAAACATTTTATCCGTTATCACCGACGTCACAAACGACGTCAGCACCCATACCAGCAAGGGAGAGGCCCATGAAAAAGGTCGAAGCGATCATTAAGCCGTTCAAGCTCGATGAAGTAAAAGATGCCCTCGCGGAGGTCGGCATTCAAGGAATGACGGTCACCGAAGTAAAGGGCTTCGGCCGCACCGGCGGGAAGAAAGAAGTGTACCGAGGCTCGGCCTACGTCGTCGACTTCGTGCCCAAAGTTAAGATCGAGATCGTGGTCGAAGACGGGCAAGTTCACGACGTTCTCGACGCCATCGAAAAGGCCGCGAAGACGGGCCGCATCGGAGACGGAAAGATTTTTGTTTCGCCCATCGATGAGGCCGTTCGCATTCGAACGGGCGAACGCGGTAAAGACGCCATCAGTTGAGCGCGGTTCGAGCGCAGGCGAATGCATGTAACTAGTTGAAAACGTTTGATATTTTCCCCCCAATAATTGCATCGAGAGAGAGAAAAGTCCATGACGCCGAAGGAAGCGATCGAGCTTGGTAAGAAGCACAATGTTCAGTTTGTCGATCTGAAGTTCATCGACTTTCCCGGGGTGTGGCAGCACACCACCATCCCCGCGTGGCGACTGGACGAAGACCTTTTTGAAGACGGCATTGGCTTCGACGGCTCCTCGATTCGCGGCTGGCAGCCCATCAACGCGAGCGACATGCTCATGATTCCTGATGCTTCGACGGCGAAGATCGATCCGTTTTACGAGCGCCCGACGATCACATTTGTGTGCACTATACACGACCCGATCACGAAGCAAGAATACAGCCGCGATCCTCGTTATATCGCCAAGAAGGCCGAGGCTTACCTCAAGCAAACAGGCATCGGCGACACGTGCTTTATGGGGCCCGAGGCCGAGTTTTTCGTCTTCGACAACGTGCGTTTTGATCACTCGCAAGCGAACGCGGGTTTCTACTTTCTCGACTCCAACGAAGGCATTTGGAACCAGGGCAAAGAGGGCACCGCCGAGAACCCAAACCTCGGTTACAAAATTCGCCACAAGGAGGGTTACTTCCCTGTCATGCCGACCGACCAGCTCGCCAACTTGCGCATGGACATGATGGCCATGCTGCAAGAAACCGGCGTCACCGTGGAGGTTGGTCACCACGAGGTTGCAACCGGCGGTCAGTGCGAAATCGGCTGCAAATTTGCTTCGCTTCTCGTCGCCGCAGACCAGCTCGGTTGGTACAAATACGTGGTGCGAAACGTCGCTCGCAAACATGGCAAGTCGGTCACGTTTATGCCGAAGCCCCTCTTCGGCGACAACGGCAGCGGCATGCACGTGCACCAGTCGCTCTGGAAAGACGGCCAGCCCCTCTTTGGCGGCGACGGCTACGCGGGCCTGTCGGACATGGCGCGCTATTACATCGGCGGCATCATCAAACACGCGAAGTCTCTCGCGGCCCTCACCAACCCCACAACGAACAGCTACCGCCGGCTCGTTCCAGGTTTCGAGGCCCCGGTGAACCTCGCGTATTCGAGCCGCAATCGGTCCGCGTCCGTGCGCATTCCGATCTCCGGTCCGTCCCCCAAGGCGAAGCGTATTGAGGTGCGTTTTCCCGATCCATCTTGCAATCCGTACCTCGCGTTTTCGGCCATGCTCATGGCCGGCCTCGACGGCATTCAGAACAAGACCGACCCGGGCGACCCCCTCGACAAAGACATCTACGCGCTGTCACCTGAAGAACTTCGCACCGTTCCGAAAATGCCCGGCAGCCTCGACGAGTCGCTCGCGGCTCTCGAAGAAGATCACGAGTACCTTCTTCGCGGCGGCGTCTTCACGAAAGATGCCCTCGACGAGTGGATCGAATTCAAGCGCACGCGCGAACTGAATCCGATTCGCATGCGCCCAACGCCACACGAGTTTACGCTGTACTACGACATCTAGTCAGCGAAATACGTAGCGCAGTCACTACCAAGACCCGGCACATGTTCGCGTGTGTCGGGTTTCCTTGCGTGTGTGAGCCCGACCAGACAAAAAAAAAGCTGTCCATGCCTCTATTTCCGTGTTTTGTTCTTGACGCGCCGCGTAATTGAGTCATGCTGCGGGGTGCCAACCAGGAGAATCGTATGCGCCGAGTAAGCCCATTGTTTGATGTTGTTCGCGATGCAACGGGGCGCGAGCTCCTTCAGGTCTATGTCGACGGCATCGAACTTCTTCGTCTCACCATGACGAACAAGGGAACCGCTTTTTCAATGGAGGAGCGTCGCGCGCTTCGCATCGACGGCCTGCTGCCGCCCAACGTGTCGACCCTCGACGAACAACTCGCGCTCGCCGTGGCGGCGTTTCGGCGCGCCCCCCTCGACCTCGACAAATACCAATTTCTACGCGCCTTGCAGGAGCGCCACGAGGTGCTATTCTACGCCCTCTTGGAGCGCAACCTCACAGAGGTTTTGCCCATCGTGTACACGCCCACCGTCGGCGAAGCGGTGCAAAAGTTCTCGCAAATTTACCAGTTTCCCCGCGGCCTCTCTTTCAGTCCGCGCAACATCGATCGCTCCGAAGAGGTCTGCCGAAACTTCCCCTGGGACGACGTGCGCATGATCGTCGCGACCGACTCCTCGGCCATTCTTGGCATCGGCGATCAGGGCTACGGAGGCCTAGCGATCAGCATCGGAAAGCTTGCACTCTACACGGCCGGCGGCGGCGTGAGCCCGATGCACACAGCCCCCGTGAGTCTCGATGTGGGCACGGAACGAACCGACCTTTTGGAAGACCCAGCCTACCTCGGCGTGCGGCACCGCCGACTGAAAGGCGAGGAATACATGGCCTTTTTCGACCGTTTCGTCGCGGGCGTCAAGGCGCGTTGGCCCAAGGCGATCATCCAATGGGAAGACCTCGCGAAGGAGTCGGCGTTCACGGTTCTTGAGCGGTACCGAAAGGTGCAGCCGAGTTTCAACGACGACATTCAGGGCACCGGAGCTGTCACGCTGGCCGGCGTTCTCGAGGCCTGCCGGCGTCGGGGCACCAAGTTTTCGAACGAGCGCATTCTCGTTTACGGTGCGGGCGCGGGCGGCATCGGCGTGACCTGGGCCCTGTGGATGGGGCTCCAACGCGAGGGACTGAGCCCAGAAGAGGCCGCATCGCGCATCTTCGTTCTCGATTCCAAGGGCCTTCTCACGGACGACCGCCCGATGGAAGATTACAAGAAACCCTACGCGCAAAAACGCGAGCGCTTGGAGGGCTGGAAGTTCGCGGGCACAAACCCCGACCTCCTCGAAACCGTGCAGAATGCACGCATCACGACCATCATCGGGCTCTCGGGGCAAGCGGGCGCGTTCACCGAAGAGATCGTCCGCGCAGTCGCAAAAAACGTGGATCGGCCCACGGTTTTCGCACTCTCGAACCCCACGAGCATTTGCGAAGCCAACCCCGTCGACGTCATCGCGTGGACCGGCGGCAAGGCATTTGTCGCAACGGGCAGCCCGTTTCCCGCGGTCGAATACGGCGGTCAAACGATTCCGATTGGCCAGGGCAACAACGCCTTCATCTTCCCGGGCCTCGGCTTCGGCTGCATTCTGGCCGACGCCAAAGAGATCACCGACACCATGGTTCTCGAGGCCTCCTACGCGCTGGCCGAATACGTCGAGAAGCACCACGGCGAGTCGCTCTCGCTGTACCCCCCCGTCGACGAGCTTCGCACCGTGAGCCTTGAGGTCGCGGCCCGAGTCATTCTTCAGGCGCAAAAAGACGGCGTGAGCCAGCGGCCTTCGCTGACGCTTGATGGCGCACGTCAGCTTGCCAAGCAAAAAGCCTGGAAGGCCGAGTACTTGCCGATCGTCAGGGCCGAGCGTCGCCAGTAGGCGTTGGCTGCAGTGTGCATGCGTGTAGTCTGCATCGAGTGACGCATGCGATGTAGTTTACATCGAATGACGTATGCGTGAGGTCTACAGAGATCCGCGCATACGTGTAGGATGCATCTACATTGCTCTAGTTGCCGAGCCAGGCGGCGAGCCTGGCACGCCTGGTCTCGTTCAGTGGAACGGTGGCGGGCGGCATGTTTTGCAGCACAACGACCCGTTGCTTGATGAGGGCGCGGTTCGCAACCCAGGCGCCGTACGTCGACAGATTGAGTCTGCCCGGGGCCGTGACGGCGTGGCATTGGAGGCAGGTTTCGCGGGCAATCGGCAACACCTTGTCGATCCAGTCCAGTTCGTCGGGGCTGGCGGGGCCCGCGTCGACGGGTGCCGGTCCAGCATCCGTTCCACCATCGGTGGTGGCGACGGGAGCGCCCGTGAACGGGGCCAAATACGCGCGACGACCGGAGAGCGTGACGCCGATGCTGAAGGACTTGCAGGTGCCCTGTCCGTCGCCGTCGAGATCGCCCAAAAGCCGCAAAAAGCCTAGGGCTCCATCCTTTTCGGCGGACCCCAGATCGAACTCCTGAATGATGCCGTTCAGCTCTTCGAGGGTGACCCCACCGCCGATGACGCCCGTGACGCGGCCGTGCTCGTTTTCGTCGAGAACGAGGCGCACGCGGGCGCCCTTCAAGTGAAACTTGAACTTCTCAGCGAAAACATAGACGAGGAGCGTGAGGTTGAACGGGCCGACCTCGAAAACACCGTTTTTGATGGCGCCGACCGCGTGGGTTTCGTCGCCCGTCGGGTCGAGCTCGAAGGTTTGGTTCGGGTCAAGCTCGCCGTCGGTTCCCATGGTTGGCGTGCCGAGGCCCGAGCGAAAACGGACCTCTACACACGGGTCGTCCTTCAGGTTGTCGATGCCGTCGAGGGTGATGGTTGAAAGGAGCTGCCCGTTCTCGATGGCCCCTTTGATGATGAGGTTGACGTCGGCGGCGGTGATGCCGTCGAGGAGCGGCAGGAGTTTGGCGAGCTGGTTGTCGATGCCTGGCCGGCCCTCGGCATCCAGGTAATCGCCCTGCTTGCACGTCAGGAGCTTGCTTTCGTCGGGCTGATTGGCGTCGCTGACGAGGCCGTCGATGTCGAAACCGGCGGTAACGCCCTTCGGATTTTCGCGGGCGAAAGCGAGCCGCGAAAGAATCGTGGTTTGCGAGGCTCCGGGGGTGCACGTATCGCCGACGCGTTGGTTTTTTTCAGGTGAACTGCAGCCCATCGCGAGAGCGCCCACGGTGCCAAGAAGGCCTGCAGCGATGACGCTGGAACGGGAAAAGAGCATCAGGATGCCTCGATCGCGGTGAGCCGGTCCGACGATTTTGCGGTGTCGAGACCGTAGTCGGCGCGGCGCAGGCCCATGGCGTTCACCAGGGTCAGCATGACGCGGCTCGCGTTGTCTTCGGTGGTGGACTTGATGTGCAGGCCGGTCTTCAAAAAGCCTCCGCCCTTGCCCGCAACGATGAGCGGGTAGTTGTTCAGCTGGTGCGTACGACCAAAACCACAATCGGTCGTACCGAGTATGACGCAATTATCGAGGAGGGTGCCGCTGCCTTCTGGGATCGCCTTGAGGGCACCGAGAAGGTAGGCAAATTCCTGCATAATCGTGAGAATAATCCCGTGCACGTTGGGCTGGTTTCCGGCCTCGTCGTGGGTGAGTTGGTGGTGGCCGGCGCTCGCGGTGCCGATCAAAATGTCGGCGAGGGGCTGGGTGAACATGTCGAAAAAGACCCGCGTCTGATCGCACGCCAAGGCCATCGCGAGAAGATCGCTCATGGCGCGGCTCACGGCGCTGAGCTGTTGGCGGCCCGCAACATCGGTGTAGTCTGCAAGTGGTGCGTTCGGCAGTGCGCAGGCCGCGAGGGAGACCGGCGAGGCTTCCAAACGGGCAATCTGGCGTTCGAGGGAACGCACGCCCTCCAAATGCTGCTCGATGCGGGCTCTGTCGCTCGCGCCGAGGCGCGCCTTGAGCGCGGTCGATTGGGCCAGCACGCCGTCGAGAACGCTGCGGCGAAGGGGCAGGCGAGGGTCGGGGCCGGTGGTGGCGTTGGGGTCGCGAAAGTCTTCGCCGAAGAGGCGATCGAAGAGCCTCGCGGGGCTCGTCTCGATGGGATTCATCTGCGTTGGGCTCGCGTAGGAAAGGCTGCGCGTGCTGCGTTGAACCCCGAACTCCAAGGAGCGAAAACGCGTTTCGCCGCCAAGTTCTTTTGCAATAACCTGGTCGACGGTCGGTGCAACATACATGTCGGTTCGCAGGGCGGCGCCCGTGAGAAGGCCCGCGGGCCCGGCGCCGTGAGGTCGGTCGTTTTTCACGTTGACCTTGAAGCCCGTGATGACGTTGATGTCGGCCTTGTGCGCCGCAAGAGGCGCGAGCTGCTCGGACAACTGCCAATTCGTGCCCTCGCCGGTCGGTGCCCAGCGATCGGGAATGACGCCGTTGCCCCAGAAGAAGACGCCGAAGCGCTTGGGGAAGGGCGTTCCGTTCGCGTAGGCGGTGCCAGACGCGTTCATGAAGGCTTCGAGGGGTGGGAGGGCCACCGAGACGGCGGCGCCGCCTACGAGGCCCCTGAGCACGGTGCGGCGGTCGAGTTTGAAGTTAGGCATGATGGTTACTCGCCCTGAGCGGGTGCGCTTGCAATGCGGAAGGAGTCGCTCATGGCGACGGATTTGAGGAGCGCGTGCAAACGATGACCGCCTGCAATAAAGCTGGTCGTCAGGGAGTTGATCTCCGCCTGCTCGCCCTTGCCCGCCGTGTGGCCGTAGGCAAAACGATGAATTTTCTTGACAACGCACTGGGGAAAGTCTGGGTGGCGGGCGACCAATTCCGAGAGCTGAAGGGCGCCATCAAACGTCGAGCCGTCGAGTTCGCCGGTGAGGTCAAGGGGCGCGCCGTTGTCGGTCTTGCGGAACTTGCCCGCGCCGTCGAAGCCCTCGAGGGGAAGGCCCACCGAGTCGATGGGAATGTGGCAGCCGGCGCAGAATGGCACCGTCTGGTGAGCCAGCAAACGCTCGCGCATCGTGCGAAGATTGGCCGCGACCTCGGGGATCGCCGTGTCGACGTTCGCCGGCGGCGGGCTCACTGTTTGGCAAAGGAGCGTCTCGCGAATAAACGCCCCGCGCTTGGTGGGACTAGACCCTGTAGGGTGCGCGTAATACGCGAGGAATCCGATGGACCCCAAGAGGCCCGAACGGGGAGAATCGCTGGGGAATGTAACGAGGCCAAAGCCTGTCTGAGAAGGGGCCGCGACGTCGTAGAGCGCGGCGAGCTTGCGGTTCACGAACGTTTCGCGCGTCGTGAACATGCTCCGCAGATCGGCCTTTGTGTCGAGGGCGATGCGCTGAATGTCGAGCAGGACCTCTTGCCTAGCGGCCGGGCCCACTTCGCCGCTAAACGACGTGAAGATCGTCGTGTCTTTGGCGAGATCTTGGAGCCCGCGAAGGTGCAGCCACTCGTCGACGAAAGACGAGAGCCCGCGCCGGGCCTTGGGGTCTGCGAGGAGTCGATCAACTTGCGCCTCAAGCCCCGACGCCTTCGCCAGATCGCCCTTCTTGGCGGCGTCGAGAAGGGCCTCGTCGGGTGGGCCGTCCCACAGGAAAAACGCTAGCCGCGAAGCAAATTCCGTATCCGAGTAGCGATGCTCTTGGGGCTTGGCCGGGGTCGGGGAACCAACCTCGACGCGGTAAATAAATTCCGGTGACTGGAGAAGCGCTGCGACGAGAAATCGAACCGATTGCGCGGGCGCTTGCATCGCCGTTCCGGCGTTGGTCGCAAGAACCATGAGGGCGTCGAGTTCCGTCTCGGTCACGTCGCGACGCCACAAACGGCGACCGTACTTCGACGCGATGGATCGAAGGCACGGCGCGTCGATCGTGGGCGTGGGCGTGGGCGTGCCGACGAGGCAAGGCGCGAACCGCGCGGCGGCCGCTTCGGTGGCCATGATTTGTTTGCCAATGTCGTAGGCGATGGCCTCGAGGTTCTCGACGCCGCGAGGCGAAATGCTGGAAACGCTCGACCCCACCGACGCCGCACCCTCGACCATCACGTCGGGTTCGGGCGGCACGGCAACGATGATGGCGTCGCCGAACACGTCGAGAATCGCGTTCTGAAATTGCGATTCGGTGAGGCGCCGCAATGCCGACGGCTCGGACTGAAAGGCACCGGCAGTCGTGTCCGCGGTGCCATTCGGCGTGACCATTGGGGCCGAGGTAGGCTCCGCTGCGGTCTCGAAACACGCCGCAAGCGAACCCAGAAGAACCGCGGTGCCGACGGCGGCGGCGGTACCGAGCGTGCGGGCCTGGGGACGGAATCGTTTTGTAAGCATTTTCATTGGATTTTAGCGTGTCTTATAGGTTGCAACCGCGGCATCATTTTTCTTGCCCGCCAGGACGTCAGCGGTGTTCGCGCTCGTATCGCGGAGGAGGGTTTTGCGAGCGAAGGCCAGGGAGAACGCCCCGGCGATCGGTACCTGTTTCGCGTCGTCAATCAACGGGCATTTCCCGATGCCGTAATATTGGTGGCACGCGCCCTCCACGTCGACCCACGTGAGCGGAAATGGTGCGGATCGGTTCCAAAAAGAGGCCTGGCCCACGTCGTCGTCGGTGCCCGTCATGTAGAATATCGGGATCGTGACGTTTGCTTCCGGATGCTCGCCGAGCCAGTCGGGGAGGGGACTTCCCGCCATGGCCAAGCCCGCGATCACGCGTTTATCGTGCACGCCTGCTCGAAACGCGGCCAAGTCGGCCTCGGTGCAGGTGCCGGCGGGCTTGCATCGTGCCTCAATCGCGGCGACGTCGAACGGCGCGCCGGCAGACGACCAAACCGTGTGGGTGCCGAAACTGTGACCGCTGAGAAAGACGCGCGACGTATCCAGTTTTCCCGCGAGGCCGTCGGTCGCCGGGAGCTTGGCAAGCGCGGTGATGGCGGCAGTCACGTCGAGACCGCGAAGGTAGTAGATCGACGGCGCTCTTTCCGGGGGGTCTGAGAGGGTGTTGCCCACGTGGCGAGGTGCCACCACCACCCAGCCGTGAGATGCAAAATGCCTCATCAAAAACGGTGTGCTTTGAGGAATACCGCGATGACCATGAGAGAATACGTGAACCGGATACCGTCCGCCGGTGTATGCGCTCGGAGCAAGCGAGGCATCGCTGATCGCAAGCGGGTCTCGGATAATGGACTCGTAGTTGGGGTGCTCGCCGTCTTCGTCCAGCGTGGGGTACCAAAGGTGCAGTTCGATGGTGCGTGTTGCGCCGCTTGGCGCGACGTAACTCGTACTTGCCACGCGGTAACCCACGTGAAACGGCCCCGCGGCGTCGAGGGCCCAGCCCATGGGATCGCCAAAAGTGGGGGCCGGCGTCGCCGCAGAAGTGCCCGCCGACGTGCTGCACCCGGCCGCCCCCGCCGATGCGAGACCCGCGAGAATAACCGCGGAAAACCTCAGGAAAAAGCGCGACCCGACGCTGCGCCCGCCGCGCGCGCCGCGACCTGGGGCCTCGGAAGGCCGGTCGCTGGCAGTGTGACGGGGCAGTGTGGGTCGTGTGGGCGCGATGGTCATGCGCCCGGGACGGTAGCAAGCCGGTGGCCGGGCGCAACCTCCTTGACAGGTGGTCAGGCGGAAATGGGCCTAGCCTGGTTAGGAGTGAAGAGCCGCTTGGATGGCCTCGACCTTGCTGGTCTTTTCCCAGGGAAATTCCGGGCGTCCAAAGTGCCCGTAGGCTGCCGTCGGGCGGTAGATTGGCGCGAGCAGGTTGAGCTCGGCGATGAGTGCCTTGGGGCGCATGTCGAAAAGTTCCATGATGACCTTCTCGAGGCGTTCGTCGGAGACGGTGCCCGTGCCGAAGCTATTGACGTGCACTCCGACGGGACGCGCAACACCAATCGCATAGGCAATTTGCACCTCGCAGCGCTGGGCGAAGCCCGCAGCCACGACGTTTTTGGCAATGTAGCGCGCGTAATAACAGGCGCTGCGATCGACCTTCGAGGGGTCTTTGCCCGAGAACGCGCCGCCGCCGTGACGGCCCATGCCGCCGTAGCTATCGACGATGATTTTGCGGCCCGTAAGCCCGCAATCGCCCATGGGGCCGCCGATGACGAAGCGGCCCGTGGGGTTGATGTGAAACTTGGTCTGCGCGTCGACGAGGTGCGCGGGAATTACCTTCTTGACGACGGCCTCGATGATGGCCTCGCGAAGGGTTTCTTGCGACACATCGGGGGAGTGCTGCGAGCTGACGACGATGGCGTCGATGCGGACCGGCTTGTCGTTCTCGTATTCGAGGGTGACCTGCGTTTTTCCGTCCGGGCGAAGGAATGCGAGCTCCTTCGATTTGCGAACCAAGGTCAGTTGTTGCGCGAGGCGATGCGCGTACTGAATGGGCGCGGGCATTAGCTCGGGCGTCTCGGTGGTGGCGTAGCCGAACATCAGACCTTGATCGCCGGCACCTTGTTCCCTGAAATCTCCCTCGTCAACGCCCATGGCGATGTCTGGCGACTGCTGCTCGATGGCCGTCAAGACCGCGCACGTATTCGCGTCAAAACCGAGGTCCGAGTGGTCGTAACCAATTTCGCGAACCGTGTTCCGAACGATGGTCGGGACGTCGATGCGCGCGGTCGTCGTGATCTCGCCGGCGACAACAACCATGCCGGTTTTTGCCAGGGTTTCGCACGCGACCCGGGCGCGGGGATCTTGCGCAAGAATGGCGTCGAGAATGGCGTCGGAGACGTTGTCGCAAAGCTTGTCTGGGTGGCCTTCGGTGACGGACTCGGACGTAAATCGGTAGCGGGCCATGGGAAAATCCGTAAATTTAGGGCGCGGTGATGCCGGGCGTGGGCTGGCGCGGGCGAGCGCGACCAGGGTGTTGCGTGGGGCGGAGAGCCCTCGGAATTTCGCCTCGTTAGCAGTCAACCCCAGCCTTGCCAATGAAACGCGCACGCCGCCCGTCCTATCTGCGCGGCGTGCCCGCGGCGCTCGCTGCCCCTTTTCTTCCCGGGCCGAACTCCGCTAAGGCACCCCTCTTCCCCTCTTCCCGTTATTTTCCCCTCTGCGAAAGACTCCCGCGTGGAATCCTTCGGCGCTCGTAGCTCAGTTGGATAGAGCAGCGGCCTTCTAAGCCGCGGGTCGCTGGTTCGATTCCAGCCGAGCGCGCCATGGCAATCGAAATCGAACGCAAGTTTCTCGTCCGCGCGCAGGCGTGGGAACGCGCGCACGCGGGCGTGGCAGGTACGCGTTTTCGTCAAGGCTACCTTTCCACCGAGGCCAATCGCACGGTCCGCGTGCGCGTCGCCGGCGGCGAAGCGTGGCTCACGATCAAGGGTGAACCCCAGGGAAAAGCCAGGCTTTCGCGCTTGGAGTTCGAGTACGAAATACCCGTGCAAGATGCACATATTCTCCTCGACGAGCTCGCGACGGGAATCGTCATCGACAAGGTGCGCCGCGTTCTCGACGTCGGCGGAACCGTGTGGGAGCTCGATGAATTTCACGGAGCCAACGCGGGTCTTCTCGTCGCGGAAGTTGAACTCGCCGCCGAGGATGCCCCATTCGTCAAACCCGATTGGCTCGGTGACGAAGTCTCCGCCGACGCACGATTTGCAAACTCGCGCCTGTCGTCGGTGCCATTTTCCGAATGGACCGCCGTCGACAAAGAGCGCGTTCGCCTAGGAATTGCCCCGGATTTGCCCGGGTAACAATGGCGGCTTCGCTGAAAACTTCGACCCCGCGTGCAACGCCCTGAAAGGGCTCGAAATAGGCCACACGGCCCTTCTCGCTCGTGGCAGACACGGCCCCATGCCTATGCGCCGTGCCTTTCATTTGGTTGTGCTCCAAGCCCTGGCCACCCTTGGCTCCCTCGCCGCGGGGGCCGCGACCTTCGACGCGCGCGGCATTTTTGCGTTCGATAAACGTGCAGTCTACACGATTGGCTTCGACGGCGGCGACGAGGTAACCGGTGTAGTCTACAAAGAAGATGAGACGGCGCTGCAAGGCAAAGGCTATGCGCGGGTGACCTCGTCGGGTTACCGATCGAGCGACATCCCCGTGAAGCTTCCCGCAGCAAAAGCACGGTACCGCGCGGCCATGTGGGCGCGAAACAACCGCGTGGTGGCCGACATTTCCGTGGAGTACCTGGGGCAAACAGGGGCGGGTTCCCCGAGCCACGCAGCGCGATTCTTTCCGACGGGCCGCGTGACGAGCGACGGTTGGTACGAAGTGGCCACCGCCCCCTTCACTGTGGACGGAACACGTAAACACGAAACTGTATTGTCTCTGTATGCCTCTGGTGCCGACCTCGACGGTTTGGAGTTCGTCGAAGAGGGAACTTTTCGCGAGGCCGCTGTGTGCCAAGGCCGGAGCACCAGCACGTGCGGCGATGGCGAATTTTGCGCCGGCGGGTATTGCCGAAATGGCAATGAGGGCGTTCCAGCGCTGCCCAATGAAGATGACCGGGTGCACCTCGCCAACTACTTGGCGTGGCGTCTCAAGGCGTTTTTCGGAGGTCGATTGACCAGGGAAAACACTATGCCCCAAGCTCTTTCATCGCTGCAAACGATGAAGACCGCCACCTCCGGGTGGGCGTACTGGAACGGCTATGCAACGGCTATTCACCGGCTGCGTGACTGGCATACGACCATCAGTGGCCCCGTCGAAGTAGCGGGCCGCGGCGCGTTTCCGTTTTGCGTCGACGAAGCCGTCGCCGATGCGTCGCGGGCGCAGGCACCTTCGACCGCTGGCCTCCTCGATGTGATCATCACGGCGGCGGGCCCCGAGGGCAATTCGGGGCTCAAGGTCGGCGACCGAATCGTGGCGATCGACGGGCGGCATCCCATTCAATGGGCCGAAAGTTTCGACGACCTTTACTGGGGCTACTGGCGCGCCGACGACCCCGACGCGCACGCCGAAGGGCTTGAGCGGCTTCGCTTTATGGTGAGGCGCTGGGCCACGGAACTCACGGTTATTCGCTGCGATTCCGCGACCGGCGTCTGCGGTCCCCTCGAGCGCCTCGCGGTGAAAGACCTCCCAACGGCGGAACCCAGCGTGTACCCCGTCTGCGACCATCGGCCGTTTTATCACTTCGTCACGGGAGGGCCCGATCCGGTGACGCACTACCCGTCGCGAAGCGATCAGGGCATCTCCCTCGGACCCATTCGCGAAAACGTGCAGAGTGAAAGCATTTACACGATGGTCTGGGACAGCGTGATGATGGACAACCCGGACGACAACCCCTACGCGGCACCCATGACGACCCTGCGCGGAAACGCCTCCGCGGTGATTCTTGACCACCGAACCGGCAACGGCGGAACGGAGCCCGCGGCGGAGTTTTTGACGCAGCTTTTTCGCCGGCCAGCGATCCTCGGCGTGTCGTCGGGCTTCAATGGAACCGTGGGTTTTTTCGACGCACCGTACACGGCGGCGCATGGCCAGGCGCTGGTTTCCCGGTTGCACGATTCCGACGACGCGTTCGCCGTCGGGGCCAACGACGCCCGCGACACAATGCGAACGGCGGTGCTCCTGGCGCGCGACGGAAGTGCGAGCGACTGGTGGCCCGAGGGCATGAAAAACGGCGGCGCCAACATTCGCCTTTTTGGGCGACGCACGGCCGGGGCGTTCTCGTCGTTTTTTCAGTTCGACTACTTCGGAGGCATGAGCTGGCAGTTTGCCTCCGGCGAATACGTGCGCCCCGACGGCACGACCCACATCGGTGAGGGCGTTCGTCCCGATGAAGACATTTCGCCGACCCAATCGGACCTCCTCGCAGGCCGAGACACCGTTTACCTGCGCGCCCTTGATTGGGTTCGCACCGGCCTCTGAAACGCCCGAGACGAGTCCATGAACCACGCCAAATTTCCTGGTATTTCCCACATATTCCTTCTTGCCGCGTTTGCCGCGTTTGCCGGGTTGGCCGGGTGCGCCAAGACCGAAAACCCCGCGGTCGTCGCCGACGTAGATGCGGGCCCGGGCGGGCCTACCGTTGCGGAACCGGGGGCACCGATTGTGCGCACCGTGGTGCAAAGAAGTCCCTTCGGAAATCTTTCAATCCCCGACAACTTGGTGCTCGACGGCGACTTTGAATTCACGGGCCGTAGCGGCCAAATGCCTTGGCTCGTCTTCGGAAACTCCGGTCAAGGAACCCTTGCTTTTGCAACGGGCGGCGCGTGCCGATCGGGCATTCGTTGCGCCGCGGTTCCCGCTGGCAGCGAGATGATCGGGTGGATGGCCTCGCCAAAAAGTGGTGGCATGAACGTGTCGCTGTGGGTCAAGCCGCCCAGCGGCAAATGCGACGATCTCCGTGTATCTATTACGGATATGGCCGGGAGCATCGGCGGCGATATCGTGCGCTCGGAGACCCTCCGCGCAGGTACCGACGGCTGGTGCCGCTTCAACGGCGACGCGGGAAACTACGCGGGCCAGCAGCCGGTCGTCTACATCGCCACCGCGAACAACCGCGTTCAGGGGCCCATTCTCGTCGACGACGTCGTCGCCCGCACGCTCCCGAGCACCCTCAAAAAAAATCTCGCTGCGGCCCCATCCCCCGGGTCGCGCCCGTCGCCGTTGGACACCGAAACCCTCGCGCGGGTGCGCTTCATCGGCGAGTGGCTTCGCGCCCATCGCATCTTCGGCATGCCCGAGCGGTCAACCATCGAGGCCCCTGATTCGCGCCTCATCGATGCGCCACGCCAGACAATTCGCTGATAAAATGTCGGCGGCGACGTAACGCCCACAGGGCCGTGCGCCCATGGTTTAGGTTCCCTCCATGACCGACCTTGCCCATCGTCTGCACCATCCGCTGCCCGAGCTTGTGCCGGCGTCGAAGACCCTGGCCGACATCGATGGCCTTCGGGCAGCGGGCGTGCGCGCGGGGATCAAGGCGAGCGGGAATCCCGACGTGGGCCTGCTCGTGGCAAACGGGCTCGTCGATGTAGCTGCAGTCTTCACGCAAAATAGATTCGCCGCCGCGCCCGTTCTCGTGTGCCGCGAACATCTGAAGAAGAGTGGAGGTCGGGCGCGGGCCATTGTCGTCAACTCAGGAAATGCGAACGCGTGCACCGGCGATGATGGCTTGCAGAATGCACGGATCATGTGCGCGGACGTCGCAAAACTCGTGGGCTGCGCCCCGGAGCACGTGCTTGTGGCGAGCACCGGCGTCATCGGCGTGCCTTTGCCCATGGCGAAAATTCGTGCGGGAATTATTGAGTCATTTCAATCGCTTGATGCAGGTGAGCGCGCAGGTCGAGCCTTTCTGAGCGCCATCCAAACGACCGACGCCTACCCCAAAGAAGCGGCCGAGGTCGCGGACGATTGGTCTGTGGCCGGCGTGTGCAAGGGCGCGGGAATGATCGCCCCAAACATGGCCACGATGTTGGCGTTTCTTGCGACCGATGCACCGGTGAATGCATGCAATCTGCAGGCACTTCTCGCGGCTGCCGCCACAGCCTCGTTCAACGCGGTTCACGTCGACTCCCACGCGTCCACGAACGACTCCCTCTTTCTCATCGCCACGCGCGGCGAGTCAGGGCATCGCGCGCATGGGGTGGAGCCTGGGTTTTTCCTCGCTTTGGAGAGAACGTGTCGGCGCCTCGCGTGGCTCATCGCCCGGGACGGCGAGGGTGCCACGAAGGTCACGACCATCAAGGTGTCCGGCGCTTCGTCCCATGAGGCGGCGCAGGCCATCGCTCGCCGCGTGGCCGAATCGGCTCTCGTGCGCACGGCTCTCTTCGGCAACGATCCGAACTGGGGCCGTTTTGTGAGCCAAGTGGGCAACGCGAAAGAGGTCGCAAGTGTGGCGGGCCTTCGCTGCCGCGTGCAGGGAATTACCGTGTTTGAGAACGATTCGCCCACGACTTTCGACCGCGCAGCCGCAAGCCAAGCGATGGCAAAAGAAGATGTGCTGCTCGAACTCGAGCTCACGGAAGGCGCGGGCGAAGGCGTGATTCTGACGAGCGATCTCGGGTACCGCTACGTTGAAGTCAATGCAGAATACACGAGCTAGAATACCGCGCGCGATCTGGCCTTGACCGGGCGCCGAATGTTGGCACCACTGGGCGAGTCTTGGCCCCCCCTCGCAATTTGCGCACACCGCTCGACCCGAGACTGAGCGTCCTCCGGGTGCCTCGGTGCCTCCCGCTGCGGAGGGCGAAGTCCACGACGGCACGCGCCACGAGACCTCCGAGGCGGCGCGAGTTCACGGTCATCGGCGACACGGTCAACGTGGCCTCGCGCGCTCCGCGGTCGGGAGCGCGAAGAGGCGATCTTCACGGTCTCGCGCACCACGGGCGACGTCGAATAGAGACCGCGTGCAGAGCCTTCACCGATCGGGGTGAGGGCTCCGGTCGATCACTTTTTAACGGCGGTCGCTTGCTTCACGCGCGCGAGAAGAATCTTCGCTTGGAGCATCAGCGGTTCGGGAACGGTGGGCCCGAGTTTCTCGAAAAACTCGATGCTCGACGTGAGTTCGCGATCCCATTCGCCGAGGTCGATTCGCGTGGCTTTCGCCAGCTTTTCTTCAGACAAATCGAGACCGGTAAGATCGAGATCGGCGTCTTTTGGTACCCAGCCCAAGAGCGTTTCTTGCGCGCCGACCTTGCCTCGCGCGCGGTCGACGATCCACTTCAGAACGCGCATGTTGTCGCCGAAACCAGGCCACAAAAACTTGCCGTCTTCGTCTTGGCGAAACCAGTTGACCATAAAGATTTTTGGCGGGAACGGGATGCTGTGCTGCATCTCCAGCCAGTGGCTGAAATAGTTGCCCATGTCGTAGCCACAGAAAGGCAACATCGCCATGGGGTCGCGGCGCACAACGCCAACCTGGCCGACGGCCGCGGCGGTGGTTTCGCTGCCGAGGGTGGCGCCAAAAAAGACGCCGTGCAGCCAGTTGAAAGACTGGATGACGAGAGGCACCGTCGTGGCGCGACGGCCTCCGAAAATGATCGCGCTGATCGGCACGCCGCGCGGATCTTCGCAGTGAATGCTCACGGCCGGATTGTTCTGCGCGGGGGCGGTAAAACGTGCGTTTGGATGCGCAGCTTTTTCCGTTGAGCCCTTCTTCCACGGGCGCCCTTGCCAATCGGTCAGCTCGTCGGGCACTTCGCCGTCCATGCCTTCCCACCACACGCCGCCGTCTTTCGTGAGCGCCACGTTCGTGAACAGCGTGTCGCGCATCACGGTCTTCATGGCGTTGGGGTTCGACGCATTGCTCGTTCCCGGTGCCACACCGAAGTACCCGGCCTCGGGATTGATCGCGTAGAGCTTGCCGTCGGGGCCAACACGCATCCAAGAAATGTCGTCGCCGACCGTCCAAATCTTCCAGCCGGCAAAGCGCTTGGGCGGAATCATCATCGCGAAGTTGGTCTTGCCGCAGGCGCTCGGAAATGCCGCCGCCACGTAGGTTGTTTCGCCCTCTGGTGACTCGATTCCGAGAATGAGCATGTGCTCCGCGAGCCAGCCTTCTTGCTGGCCCAAATAGCTTCCGATGCGGAGCGCCAGGCACTTTTTACCGAGGAGCACATTGCCGCCGTAACCGCTGCCCACGGACCAAATGGTGTTGTCTTGCGGAAAGTGGCAAATGAATCGGCGATCCGGATTGCAATCGAGCACCGAGTGCAGCCCGCGATTGAAGTCGTTGGAGTCGCCGAGCATGTCGAGGGCGGCCTTGCCCATGCGGGTCATGATCCGCATATTGAGTGCAACATACACGCTGTCGGTTAGCTCGATGCCGACCTTGCTCATAGGCGAGCCCAGAGGCCCCATGACGTAAGGCACGACGTACATGGTGCGGCCGGTCATTGAGCCGTCGAAGAGCGCGCCAAGCTTCGCGTAGGCGTCTTGCGGGGCCATCCAGTTGTTCATCGGCCCAGCCTCGACTTTGGTCGGCGTGCAGATGAACGTGAGCTGCTCAACGCGCGCGACGTCGTTGGAATTCGAGCGGTGGTAGTAGCAGTTGGGCCACCGCTCTTGATTCAGCGGAATCAGCGTTCCATCGGAGACGGCGAGTTCCGTGAGGCGGCGTTTCTCATCTTCGGAGCCGTCGCACCACACGACGTGGTCGGGCTTCGTGAGGGCCGCAAGCTCCCTCACCCAGGCGAGGAGATTCGCGTTTTTGGTCAGTGTCGTCGCGGAAAGGGCTTCATTCGACATGGTTCACCGATAGCGCACCCGCGTTATCAAGCGGCGAGCGATGCGTGTGGGCCTAGCGCAAACCGTGCAAAGTGTCGCGCAACGGCCACGGAAATTGGCAATGCTTGCCTTTAGCGCGGCGGAAAAACGGGGTTTCGCGCTACGCGTTCGGGCCATGATTCGCGGATGGTTTTTGGCGGCAATGGCCACCGCTTCGCTTGGGTGCCAGCACGCGCCGCCGGTGGTTGCCGCGAACGCTCACGTCGACGCGAAAGCGCCGCCGGACGATGGCGGTTCGTCCCGCGGAAGTGCTGGAGGAATGCAGCACGCGCAAGCGTTGGAGGCTCTCAGAAATCTGCCCGCCCAGACGGTGCAGAGCGCCGACGGCCTCGTGCGTATGGGCCTTCCCGCGGGCGCGAATTGGCGTCGCGTCACGTTTTGGGGCTTCGACGCGTACACAGGTTTTCGCTTCGGGCAAGACCACCACGCCATCGTGGGCGTGACGCTTTTCGAGCCGTTGCGCGGCGAAGGCGATCGCGGCTGCCTGGCGGCCTTCGACGAATGGGCCAAGCCGTACGTGGAGGCATTCTCGTTGAAGCTCACCGGGCCCGTGCCCGCCATTGCGTCCATAAGTGGGCATTCGTCCTTCGTGCGCCGCGTCTACGCAACGGGCGAGAGCCCCCTCGGGATGGTCGATTATTACGCCGCATACGCAATCATACCAAGCACAACCGACGTATGCGTTGTGGTGGGTTTGGCCGTGCCCGTGCGCGAGGCCGGAGAGCGCGGAAAGTGGGCGCTCGACCACCTGGCCGACGAGGCATTCCGAACCGTTCGCGTCGATCCGAAGCTCGCACCGCGTAAGCCATAGATGCAGAATGCACGCACATCATCGCCGAGCCGAGAGCTCGCGCTCGTAGGACTTGCGGCGCTCGTATTTGCGACCAGTGGGCCTGTCGCAAAACTCATTGGAACGATCCATCCGCTCGCCGTCGCTTCGGGTCGCACGGGCCTTGCGGCGCTCGGTCTGATGCTCTGGGACGGGCCCCGAATCGTTCGTGTGTGGCGTGGCGCGACCCGCTCTGACGTGTGGAAGGGCCTCGCCGCCGGAGTGCTTCTCGCCTGCCATTTTGCTGCCTATTTGTGGGGACTGGCGACAACCTCGCTGGCCGCGGCTTCCGCGCTCATCTCCCTCGAACCGGTCGCGGTGCTCGCGGTGGCGGCCCTCGTGCAGGGGCTTCATCCGCGCGCGACGGAGGTCGTGGGGGTCATCGTCGCGACGGTGGGCGCGGGCATCGTGAGTTCGGCGGCCGGCGATGGTGACCACCGGCTCGTCGGCGATTTGCTCGTGGTCGCGTCGGTATTTCTTTACGGTTTCTACGTGGCCGTGGCCCGGGAAGTTCGCCCCGAAATGGAGGGAAGACCATACGCAGCCTTTGTATATGTGATAGCAAGCCTTGTGATACTGCCAGTATTACCATTCGTAGACGGGGCATTGCGGGCCCCATCGGCACGCGACAGCTTCGCGGTGCTCGTTCTCGCGCTCTTTCCGACCCTCGTCGGCCACACCCTCGTTCAGCGGGCGGCGAGTCGTGTGCGGCCTGCGGTGCTGGCCTTGGTGTCGCCCGGCGAGACCATTGGGAGCATTGCCATTGGAGCCTTCATGCTTCGAATGCCTCCGTCGTTGCGCGAGGGTATCGGCATCGCGGTGGTGCTCCTGGGGACGACGCTGGCGGCGAGCGCGGGCCACGAAAACGAGGAGATGAGGGCCGATCCAGGCGGCTCCTAAACTGTGCACGGGGCCTCGAACGTCGCGTAAGCTTGGCGCATGGCAGCCCCGATTCTTGGCTTTAACCGCGCGCGTCCGGGGCTCGTCGATGAGACCGTGCGGCGCGTCGTGCTTGGCACCAAAGATCCCGTGTTCTCCCTCAACGACGCGGCTTTTTGCGAGGTGCGCAGACTTCAATCCGGGGGTTCATCGCGCGACGGCGAACTCGCCGCGTGGCGTGACCTCGCGCGAAAAGTGGGGCGGCTCGGGCCCGCCGATCTGACGAAGAGTCTTGAGTCGGTGGCCCGCATGCACGCGGAAGATGTGGCCGGCAATTTCGACGAGCGGGTCTACAAAATCGCGTCCAAGGCGGCCGCTCCCCTCATCAACGCCCTGCTGTCGCCGCGAACGCTCTTTCAGGATTTCAAGGGAGCTTTCGACCTCCGAGCGCTGGATGGTCGGGTTGTCGTCGAGGGTCCGACCGAGCAGCTCCGTCGCCTGGCTGAAATCGGAACGCTCTGCTTCGTGCCCACGCATCTTTCAAATTTTGACTCGGTGGTTTTTGGCTTTGCGCTCGAGCGCGCGGGCCTCCCGCCGGCAACGTACGGGGCCGGAAAGAACCTCTTCACGAACCCCGCGCTCTCGTTCTTCATGCAGAACCTCGGCGCGTACAAGGTCGATCGCCGGCTTAAACATGCACTCTACAAAGATGTCCTCAAGACCTATTCGAGTGTCCTGATCGAGCGCGGATTTCACAGTCTGTTCTTTCCTGGCGGCACCCGATCACGCAGTGGAGGCATCGAACGGCGCCTCAAGCTTGGCCTTGCGGGCACCGGGGTCGAGGCCTTCCAGAACTCCGCCCTCGCCGGAAATCCTCGCCGCGTATTCTTCGTTCCCGCGACCATCAACTACATGCTCACGCTGGAGGCCGAGAGCCTCATCGACGAGTTTTTGCAGGAATCCGGCAAGGCTCGGTACATTCTCCAAGACGACGACGACGAGTCAACGCGCGTCTCCAGGATCGCCGCGTTCGTTCGCAAACTGGCCATGCACGACGCCGGCGTCGTTATTCGCTTTTCTCGCCCCCTCGACGTGGTCGGCAACTTTGTCGACGAGCAAGGCGATTCCCTCGACCCCGCGGGCCGTCCTTTCGATCCCGTCGGGTATCTGCAGAGTGCACGCACCGGCAAGGTGGTAGCCGACGACGTAAGAAATGCAGAATACACGCGTCAGTTGGGCGACTCGATTTGCGAGAGTTACCTCCGCGACACCGTTTTTCTGCCGACGCATTTGGTGGCCGCGGCAGCCTTCGCGTACGTGCACGAGGTGCTCGGAAAGGGCGATTTGTTTGCCCTTTTGCGCCACGAAGACGACGTAAAAGTGCCTCGCGCGGAGCTTGCCCGCCGCGTCGAAGAGTTGCGCGATCGGGCCGCCGTGTTGGCCAAAGCGGGCAAAGTTCGCCTGGCCCCGAGTCTCTTGATCGACGACGGCGCGGGCATTCTTGCGGCGGGTCTCAAGGGTTTTGGCGGGTACCACGAGCACCCGGTCATCGGGCAGCAGGGCCAAGACCTCCTGCTCTCGGATACGCGGCTACTTTTCTATTACCAAAATCGCCTTGTGGCCCACGGGCTCGCTTTCGACGCGTCAAGTTCGTCCGTGCGCATCTGACGACAGCCCCGCGGGCCATTTGGGGGGGGCCAGCGGCGAATTACGCGCGCGAGAGCGAAAAGGGACTTGAAATCCGAACGAGTCGGGGCCAATGGACGCGACTCACTAGGAACTGCGCGTCAATGTCCGCTGAATCGAACGCTCCCGAGACTGAAATCCCCGCCATCGCCGTTTTTGAGGCTGCGCCTGCATCAGCAGCTGCGCCCGCGCCTTCGCCTGCCGAGGCGGCCGATGCGGCCAAAGGGCCCGAGGCGGCCGAAATGGCCGACGCCGCTCACGTTGTTGCGGCGCACGACGATGACGATGACGCTGGCGAAGGCCACGACGATGGGGGCGACGACGATGACGGCCCGGGCGACGCCGACCCTGACGCAGACGCCGGCGCAGGCGGCGAGACGGCAGCAGCGGGCGCCGATGGTGCGGCATCTCCCGCGAAAAAGAAGCGTCGTCGCCGCAAGAAGAAGAAGCCCGCGGGCCTTGAAGGCGCGCCACTTGAGGGCGGCGGCGAGGCCGGGCAAGCACCTGTGCTCGCCGACGGCGAAGCGCCCGTGCGCACAGACCCGACCAAGCGCGTCGTTCGCGAAGTGCGGGCACCGAAGGCCGCGTATTACCGCTCCTACAACGTCGGCGACCAGGTGTTCGGCAAGATCACCGAGGTCACGCCCGATGCCCTCTTCATCGATCTTTTCGACAAGGGTAAGGCGGTTTTTGACCTGCGCGAAATCCTTGTGCTCGAGGCCTCCGAGGCCCAGCGCGCCGAACACGAGGCGGCGGCAAACGCAGCCGATGCAGCCGATGCCGCAGCGCCGACCCGCGCAGAGCGCATTGAGTCAGCGGAGTCAGCGGAGCCAGCGAAGTCAGAGGGCGCAGCTTCGGAGGGCTCCGAAAGCACGGAAGCCGGCGAACTCAGCGCCGCGAGCGCTCCGGGCGCGATTTCTGCAAGTCAAGCAGAATCGGTCCCAGAGGCCGCAAAGGCTGAAAATATCCGGCCCGCAGCACCGCCTGCTCCACCTGCGCCACTGATGCCTCCTATGCCTCCGATCGTGCTTGAGGCGGGTGCCAATTTCGTGGGCATCGTCCACAACGACGGCGGTCGCGGCGGGCTCGTCGTGCTCACGCGCCTTCCGAAGCGCGGCGCCCTCGCCAAGCCCCGCGTTCGTGAGGCTCTCGACCAGAAAACCACGATCGAGGGTCTTGTCACCGGGGCCATCAAGGGCGGCGTCGAGGTCGACATCGACGGCCTTCGGGCATTTGCCCCGGCCTCCACGATGGACCTCCGCCCCGGCGCAGACATGCGCCCGTTCGTAGGCGTTCGCCTCGATTTTCAGGTCACGAGCTACGGCAAGAGTGGCCGCGACATCGTGCTCTCGCGCAAAGACCTCGTCGAAGCGGAGTACAAGAAAATTCGCGCTGAGCGCCTTGCCACCCTTGTGGTCGGCGAGACCGTACGCGGCCGCGTGCGCACCATTGTGAGCTTCGGCGCCTTCATCGACCTCGGCGGCGTCGAGGGCCTCGTCCCGTTGCAGGAGCTCTCCCACAACCGCGCCGACAACCCCTCCGACGTCTTCTCGGTGGGCGAAGACGTGGAAGTCAAGCTCATTCGCGTCGACGAAAAGGGCAAAATCTGGCTCTCTCGCCGCGCCATCCTGGAAGACCCCTGGGCCACGCTTGCAGCCAAATACGCTGTAGGTTCGAAGCACACGGGCAAGGTTGTCCGCATTCAGCCCTTCGGCGCGTTCCTCGAACTCGAGTCCGGAATCGACGGCCTCATTCACGCGGCCGACCTGTCTTTTGAGCGCTTCGAAGACATCAACAAGGTCGTGAAGATCGGCCAAGAGATGGAGGTCGTCGTGTCGAGCTTGGAGCTTGGGCAGCGCCGCATTGCGCTCCACCCCGCACTCCAGGGCGAGGCCGCGAACGAAGAACCGCAGCGCGCGGTCGTGAGCAAGGGCGTTAAGGTCAAGGTTATTTCCCATGAGCCCAACGGCCTTGTGGTTCGTATTCTTGGCGTCACGGGTCGCTTGGCCCACGCGTTTGTCACGGGCGCAGGCACCGGCACACCGCGCGGCACCGACCTCCGCAAGCAGTTCCCGACGGGGCAAATTCTCGAGGCGAAGGTCTTGGAGATTGATCCACGCCGCGGCGAGGCAAAGCTGAGTGTCAAGGCTTTGCTCGACGACGCCGAGCGAAGCGCATACAATAACTACCGCAAAGAGGTAGGCCGCTCGTCCAAGTTCACGCTCGGCGACCTGCTCGCCAAACGCGGAACCTGACCTTTTCACGCCGTTCGCCAAGCCGCTGGGTTCCACGAATCCGGCGGTTTCGCCTTTTCCTCGCGGTCGGTGATGCGCGAGGCTGACGCGCGAGGCTGACGCGCGAGGCTGACGCGCGAGGCTGATGCGCGAGGCTGACACGCGAGGCTGACACGCGAGGCTGACACGCGAGGCTGCGGAAAAGTGTGGAAATTTGCACGGGATCACGAATCATCCCCGTGTCAAGTCAAGATGGGCTAGGCTGCCCGACGGAGACGCGCATGGCACGTAAGTGGTACGACGACGACGAACTCGACATCCTCAACAACCGCAACCACGAGCGCGTCCTTGATGCGGTCGAGGTGTTTCTTGAGGCGACGCCCACGTTCTGCAGATGCCGCGATTGCCGCCTCGATTTGGCCGCCATCACGTTGAACGGCCTGCCCGGCCGGTACTACGTGAGCGAGGAGCACATGAAGTTCTACGGGCACTCCGACGAGCGCCTGAACGATGATCGCGTGGCCAGGGCGGTTCACGAGGCTTCGGCCGTGGTGACGCGTCGCCCGCATCACGACTGACCCGCTTTGTTGTGCCGTGGCCCGAGGAAAAACCGGCCCACGTGAGCGAGGCACCCGTCGGGTCATAAACGGGTAAAGGGTCGTGCGTGCCAGCCATTATTGAGGTCACCAATCCCTTCGGAAATCTCGTCGCGAGCGTCGACGACGATGGCAACACTCTTTACCTTTACGTGCATCATGCACAGTTTCGCGAGTGGGGATTTCGTCCGCTCTGGCTAGCGAATAAACCCGTCGACGCGGGCGTTGCGCCGGGGCAGGCACCGCGACTACCTGTAGACTGCACGGATCATCCCGCGGGGCACGAGGGCCTCCACGCGAAAGATCTGGAGGTCGTGTGGACGCCGGCGGGCGACGGCGTGTTTCTCTTCCACCAAGGTCAGTTGCTCGCGCACCTGCCTGGCGTCGACGACACCCTCGGAAGTCCGGGATTTTCCAGGCATTCCACGGTCAAAGAGCGGTTCGCATGGCCCCTCCGTTACGGGCCCGAAGACCTCGCGATTCGGGGTGCCAGCGCGCGCGTTTTTTGGGCCGAGGTTCGCTCGCCCGAGGCTTGGGAGCGGACGCGCGATGCGGTGCTCGGCGCAGGAAAGACGGCGTTCGGCCCTCACGAGGCCTACTGGGCGATCGAGGAGAGCCGGTGGCCGTCGCTGGGCGTGGCGCGGTACGCATACGGCGAAAACGCGGTCTTCACCACGGTCGGAATGAGCCTTCCACGCATGCCCGCGCCCACCGATTTCGGGTGTGATCGCGCGGAGATAGCCTTTGCCGTGAGCGGGTTCGGTCGTCCGGAAGACGGCGGATGGTGCGTGCAGACTGCAGGTTGGCTCGGGCGATACCCGTGGAGCTTTTACACGCCCCTCGAAGACGGCGCGCTCATCATGGCGCCCACGGCTCACGCCCGCTGGTTTGCCCCCGACAGCTCCGCGGCGATGCTGCTCGACGACCCGGGCGCGTGGTTCGAGAGTGCGCCGCCGCGCATCGATGCGCCCGCGGGCGTGAGGCTCTTGTGGGCCATTTTTCTGAGCGCCGACGAAGTGAAGTTGATCGAACTTCTGGGCCGCGAGCTGCTGCGCCAGCGCCACCGCGAAAGCGGCCGCAATGTCGTTTTCGCGTGCTGACTCTTGCTGACCTGGGCTCCGTTGGCGCGTAGATTTTCGACAGCCGTAGGCACTTTTCGGAGACCCCATGACCTCACTCTGCGTGTCCCTTTCGGAAGCCCTCCCGGGCCTTGATGTTCGCGACGGTGAGGCCGATCGCCTTTCGTACTCCCGCGATCTTTGGCCGCGCCATCACTTGGCCGTGCGCGCCGGCAATGTGGCGCCGTCGAAACCTGCGGCAATTGCCTGGCCTCGAAGCACCGAAGAGACCGCGGCTCTTGTCTCATGGTGCGCCGAGCGCGGCGTAGCAATGGTGCCATTTGGGGCCGGCAGCGGCGTGTGTGGGGCCATTTTGCCGGGCCAAGATGCGCTCGTAATAGATGTAAAGCGCATGGATAAATTTCGACGCATCGATCGCGATGCGCGCGTTGTCGATGTCGAAACTGGGTACATGGGCGTGCCCTTCGAGGAGCGACTGGGCCGCGCTGGACTGACGCTCGGTCACTTTCCGTCGTCGATTTTGTGCAGCACCGTCGGAGGGTGGATCGCCGGGCGCGGAGCGGGCCAGTGTTCGGGTTATTACGGGAAAATCGAAGACATGGTCGTCGGCCTCGAGGTCGTCACGGGCAAGGGCGAGGTGGTGCAAGCGCGGGCCCGGGCCCATGGCGCATCTCTCGTGCCGCTTCTCATTGGCAGCGAGGGCACGCTCGGCATTCTCACGAGCGCGACGCTACGCGTGCATCCTGCACCCATTACGCGGGCGCTTGCCTCGTGGTCGTTTCGCACGACCGAAGAGGCGTGGGAGGGCATGCGCGAAATATTCCAATTGGGCCTTCGTCCGGCGGTGCTTCGTCTGTACGATCCCTTCGATGCGATGCTCGCGCGCATGGGCGCGGTGAAGAAGCCAAAAGTGAGCAAAAATGCTGGCAGCGACGACGACGGTGTGATCCCCGGAATGGGCGCATCGGTCCTCCGCACGATGCTCCAACAGCCGGCGATTTTTAACGAATTGGTCGACAGCAAATGGGGCGGCATGGCTCTCGGTGGCGCCCTCGTCGTTGCCGTTTGGGAGGGCGTTGGGGAGCGGCCTTCGCGCGAGCTTTCCGCGGCCCGCCGCATCATGGAGCGCATGAAGGGCCGCTACGATGGCGAAGGTCCCGCGGCGCGTTGGCTGGCGCATCGCTATTCGGTTTCGTACCGTCAGGCGCCGGTGCTTCGGAGCGGCCTTTTCGTCGATACTTTTGAGGTCGCGGCCCCGTGGTCGAAGCTCGGCGCGCTGTACGATGGCGTGCGCGAGGCCGTGCGCGGCAAGGCATTCATCATGGCCCATATGAGCCACGCGTACCCCGATGGGTGCTGCATTTATTTCTCCTTCGCGGGCAGTGCGGGCCCAGGAAATGCACCGTGGGATGAGCGCTGCGAGGAGCGTTACGACGCCATTTGGCTCGCGGCGATGCAGGCGGCCAACCGCGCCGGGGCGACCGTTGCGCATCACCACGGCGTGGGTCGATCCAAGGCCCCCGCACTGCGCGCAGAACTCGGAGCGGGCGTCGACGTGATTCGCGCGGTGATGAAGGCGATGGACCCGGGCCAAGTTTTCAACCCGGGAAACTTGCAGAGTACAAAGACCATGGGCGGGTCGCAGGAGCTTCAGCCGCCGGCCCGAGGTGTGGCCATCGACGTCGCGAGTCTCTTGGCGCATGCCGCCGGCGAGACGACCGTTTCAGCGGTCGAAGAAGCTCTGCACGCCGAAGGGCTTACCCTGGGTTTTGACACCTTTCCGAAGGCCGACGTGACCGTTCGCGCGTTCATCGACGGCGGCCTTGGCGGTGCCCGCGACCGTTGGCACGACCCGGTCGATCAAGATGTCGCGGGGTACATGGCGCGCACGCCTCAGGGCAAACTCGTGACCTACGCGCCGGGGCCGCGTCGTGCGGCGGGCCCCGATCTTTTTGGCATTGTGCGCGGTGCCAAGGGCAAATACCTCCAGGTGGAACATGCGTGGCTTCGCGCTCACCGCATCGGGGTCGAGCGCCCCACAGCGCCGCACGCGCACTTCGATCGAGACCCGGCGATTACGCGAGAAGAGGCGGCGATTCTCGATGGCATCGCGGTCTCGGTGGCGCGCACGTAACGCCGGCTTACGAGCCGCGGCACAATCCGGATGTCGGGTGGAAAATTCGGTCCACGGCGCATTGACATTTCTTCGCAAATGAACGGGTCCGAGGTGCGTGATTGGTTGCGCGTGCTACACTCTCGAGACTTCTTTCGAGGGTGGCGATGCGGCTTTTTTCTTTCTCTGTTTTTCCGCAGTTTCTTGGGGCGTGTCTCGCAGCGGGTTGCACGACCCCCGCTTCGTCGAATGGCGCGGGCAACCCAGAACCCTGTGCCTTCGGAGACTGCCCTTCTAGCGACGGTGGGCCGTCGCCGGTCGATGGATCACGAGGCGACGGGGCGGTGGTTGCACCGCGCGATGCGGCCGTCGCTGACACGGGGCCTTCTGGTGCCGTTATCAACTGGGACGGCTCGCGTCCGCCCTACGACGGCGCGGTTCCGGTGCGCGACGCGGCGTGGGAAGATGGCGGCGTCGTTGGGCCAGGCGGGCCCGTATTGCCCGGCGATCCCCCGAACCGCGCGATATGCTCAAACGCTGGCCCCTTGGGTTTTTCCACACAAACGCTCACGGCAACGTCGCTTCCTCGCGGCAGCACAGACCCGATCACGGCCCCGTGGGCTACCGCGGCGCAGCGCACCGGCGCGCCGGGTCCAGCGCTGATTCTCGTCGACAACTTGGGCATCTTGCCCGCCGGGGGTATTCGCGCGGTGCGTGTCGGAGCGCCGCGCAGCACCGGTGGATCGAGCCCATTCGGATTCTTGCAGATTGCAAACAATCCGGTGGCGACAAATTGGTCGCTCACAAATATGTACGGAGTAGCGGCCGATACAACCGCGAGCACGATGCCCGCAGGCACGTTGCGTTTGAAGGCTGCGTCCGGCGCGAACGTCGATATTCCGTTCGTTGCGGTCAAGCTCGATGGCCGTTTCGTCATCGAGCAAACGAGCGAGGCGTGCACGCATTTGCAGGTCGGCAGTCTCGCGTTTTTCATCGCTGAGAGTGCGGGCACCACGCTTCTCGAAGGGCAAGCCTTGAGCACTCTCTTGGGCACACGAACGTTCACTCTTGGCACACCCGCGGGCACCACCACGTATTGGCGCATCACGCTGAGCGGGGCAGCTCCGGTCGTTTCTCTTCAGGCATCTCCATGAAGAGTACACGTAGTTTGAGTGCGTCACTTTCGGTGGCCGTTGCCGCGATGATGGCCGCTGTCGCCCTTATGGTCGCTTGTTCTGCGCCGCCAAAATCTGCGCCCATCGTCGGCGACGACGGTTTCGTCACAACGATTGTATCAGGCGAAACGCTGGCAACGCAGGGTTTGCTGCCCGCCTACCCCGCATGTTGTCCCGGTGCAGAATGCTGCGCGCCGCCGTATTTTTGCGCCTATTTCGATACAGCCGATGCGAGCTTGGGCGATGCGGGCGCCGCCATCAGTCCCGTATCGGGCCTTCGTTTGGTGGGCACGAGCCCAAAGGCCGGGGTCGGTGCAGCTTGCAAGAATCAGAACGCGACGGCGTTCTCGGTGCCGGTCGCGATCGCGACACTGCTCTCCTACGACAACGCGATGGATTACGGGCAAGTGTTCCTTCCCTGGCCAGAAAACGATACCGACTCCTGGATCGTTGACGGCGCTCGCCGTGGCCTTGGTGACTTCTCGACCGACAGCACGCTCTCGAACGGCCTTGTCGGCTTGGTCGCGCGGCAACCCAGGTGGCCGGGTTACGACTGTTACTGCGCCTGCATCCCGTTCACCAGCATCTGTGGGTGCGCGGCCACCTGCCACGACCGACTGAGCTGCAACCAAGGCGACTACGACGGCGCGTCTTCCGGAGCGTATACGCTGGCTGCGCAAGGCGGGTCCATGATGGGCGTTTTGCCCGACCCGTACTTCAACGATTCGTTCACCGAGATGAGCTCGGGCAACCCGCTCACGCTCGGCATTCGTGCGGCAAAAACGCGCCTCACGACTTACTGGAACACGAACAAGATGGCCACGCTCGCCATCGTCGTGACGTCGGCCGACTACGAGTATGGCTGCGGAAACGACATGAACACGCTCGCAACCGAGGCGTATGCATCAGCGTTCAACGGAAACCCGCGCATCTCGACGGACGTCGTTGGGTTCAGAATGGACGCCAACATGTCCAACGCGTTCGACACGGTGCGGCGCAACGGATGGGGTGCGATGAGCAGGAGCTGGCCCGGCAACGCGCGCACCGACATGAAGAACGCGATGACGTTCATGCGCAGCCAAGAGAAGGCCATGGCGTTCTTCGTGAATCCGCCCACGAACGGCGAGGCCATCGACGACGCGTCGTTCAAGTTTTATCTCACCGCCGACGGCACCGAGACCCTTGTCCCGAATGCGGGTGCGCAGTCTGGCTGCGGAAGTTCGGCTCAGGGCTTTTGGCTCACCCGTCCCGACGGCGCGACGGGCCGCGTTCGAATCAACCTCTGCCCCGGCACGGTTGCAGTGGCCGCGCGGGCCTTTACCGTGAGCGGCCGCGTTGTTTACGATTGCGTCGAAACCTTTCCCTCCGCGGCTACCTTCGTCCGCGAATTCGACCTTTCGCGTTGCGCCTCTTCCGACACGAGCGCCACGCGGGCGGTGCGCCTCGACTGGGACACCACGCTCCCAGCCGATACCGCTGTGACCTTCAATGTGAAGCTGGCTGCGCAGAAATCGCAGCTCGCAAGCGCGCCGGTGGCCGTGAGCGCGTCGGCCCTTCAGTGGGTGCCCGGCAGCGAAAAATCGTATGTAGACCTCACCAATCGATCGCTGGTCACGCTGCCTCCGAACTACCAGTGGGCGCGCGTCGAGATGGCCTTGAAGTCGTCCGTCGATACGTTGCGAACACCCACGATCAGCAGTTGGAAGTTGACGTTTACCTGCACGGACGGCTCCTAATGCGTTCCCCATTTCTTGCTCCGACGGTCGCCATTTGCGCCCTTGTTCTGGGTACCGGTTTTCTCTCCGCGTCGTGTTCCAAGGCCGCGCCCGCCGCGCCGGCCGGCGACGATCCTTGCCTGTATTCTGCATGCGATCCCGTGGATGCATCGAGGCCCGTCAAGGCCGATGCCGCGGCGGCCGACGCCTCCCCTCGCGACGCCGCGTGGGGCGATTCGTCGCCAGGCAACGGCGTAACCGAATGGGACGGCTTCGTGCCTCCCGTCGACGGCGATATTCAGGTGCCCATTCGCGACGCCACATGGGGTCAAGACGGCGTTTCCGGCCCCGGCGGCCCCATCGCAGCAGGCCCCATGTCCGATGCCACCGATTGCGGACCGGGCCCCGTGGCCTTCGCTACGAACGACCTTGAGGTCATCACCACGGGCGCAAATGCGCTTCCAGTGGCCTTCAAAACCCAGTGGGCGGCGGCGGTGGCGCGCGCGGGTTCTCCTGGTCCTGGCCTGGTGGTTCTCGCCAACACGGGCTCCGTCGACGGCGGCACCCGGCGTTTTTATTTTGGCGCACCGGTGGCCGCAGGCAGCGCGTACGCGTTCGTATCGCAGCCCAATAACCCCTTCATCGCTTCGTGGAACTTCGTTCCCGCGTCGTACGTCGAGGCCACCGCGGCCGTCACGGTGAACACCTCGGCGGCGGTTCTTCGCTTTCGCACCGCGGCCGGAAGCAACGTCGATGTGCCCGTTGTCGATGCCTCTTTTCAGGGCGCGATTCGCGGCCGTGCGGGAGATGCTGCACTCTGCACGGGTCTCGGAAACACCGTACTTTCGCTGGTTATTCCGGCGGCAGGCGGAAGTATCACCCTCGAGGGTCAAACGCTCGAGGGCACACTTGGTGCGCCCGCAAGGCAGGCAAGCGGGGTCATCGGTTGGACCATCCGCCTCTTCGGTTCGCTGCCCAAAGTTGCCTTCTCCGGAGCGCTTCCGTGAAGAAACTTTCCGCTTTTTTCGCGAGTCTTTGCGCGGCGACCGTGTTCGCGGTTTTGGGAGTGAGCGCGTGCTCCGAGGCGCCTGGTACCGGGCCCGCGCCTGTGAGCGCCGTTGCCGCGACCGTCCTTCCTGACGCGGGCGGTTGCTTTTTTCCCAAGGAAAATGCTGGGGGAATGCGCACCATGAGCTTGTCGGTGCCGGCCGCGGGCTGCTGCCTCGACACCCTCTGTTGCTACCCATTTTGCGCCTACCCCGACACCATCGACAGCACGGTCATCGTGCCTCCGGCGTTTCAAAGTGCCGACGGCCTTCGCCTCGCGCCCACGTCGGCCACGTGCCGCGATCAGGGTGCGGCTGCGGCCCAAGCGCCCGTTGTCATGGCGACGGTGCTTGGCTACGACTACGCCGGATACGACGGCGCCGTTGATTTGTGGCAGGGTTTTGTTGTCAAGTACAATCGGCTTGGCATCGGCGATTTCTTCGGAAACGCGGCACAAACGCAGGGTGCCCTGGGCTTGGTCACCCGCGACCCACTCTTTTCGGGCAGCAACATCGACTGCAATCAGGCGAGCTACGACGCCGTGACCAGTGCGGTTCTTTCGCTCACGCCGAACGCCGGTGCCCTGCTGGGCGCTTGGCCGGTGCCGGGCAACATGGATTGGTGGGGGCAGCCCGCGGGCAATCCGGTCACTCTTGCCCTTCGCGCGGCGAAGGCTCGGCTTCTCAGTTATTGGGCCGCGAACAAGTTTGTGTCGCTCGCAACCGTGCTGGTCGTAAACGACTTTCCGGCGGCCTGCGGCGACAACCTCACGCAGCTCAATGCCGACGCCTGGGCGAATGTGTGGGGCACGGGATCGGGCACCAACCCGCGTGTCGAAACCGACGTCATCGTGGCCAACAACGACTACTTCGGCAGCGGCTACAACTACCAATACGACATCGTGCGCCGCAACGGCTGGGGCTCGATGGCCAGCTATTCGAACAGCTCCAACGCCTACGTTCAGAGCAAGGCGCAAGACGCCATGTTCTTCACGCGCAAGCAAATCGCGGTGGATCGCTTCGTGGTGCAACCCCCGTCCACGGGCGAGGTCGTCGATCTGACTACGCTCAAGTTCTACTTGACAATCGACGGCACCGAGCAACTCGTGCCGAACGCCGGCGCGCTGCTTGGCTGCGGCACCACGCTGCCAGGCTACTACGCCGAGCGCCCTGACGGCGTGAACGGCCGCATTCTGATCAACCTCTGCCCGGTCAGTTCGGGCCAGGCGGCAGGTGGCGCGGTGCTCTCAGCGCGTGTCGTCTACAACTGCGAGCAGGTGCTTGGCACCCAGGCAACGTGGGTGCGCCCTTACGCGTTCGACATGACCGGCTGCAGCGCCGCGCAACCGCCCACCGCCACGCGATTCGAGTGGAACGCGAGCCTGCCAAGCAACACCTGGATCGAGTTCCGTCTCGCGTTTTCGCCCACCGTCGATGGCGCGCAAACAGCCCCGGTGAATTACAAGTGGCAGGCGCAGGCATGGTCGAATCCCGCGAGCGCTGTGGGTTACATGGAGCTGGCCCGTATGGCCCTCCAGAACCCGCTTCCGGCCGATTACCGCTGGAGTCGTCTCGAAGTCGAGCTCCACGCGAGCCAAGACCTCAAATATACGCCGTCT
>CAMCKZ010000031.1 GCA_945875545.1 Polyangium aurulentum
GCTGCTCTCCTTGCGGGCTGCGGTTCCCCTGGCCTCGAGGTCGACGGCGACGCCATCGTGGAAGACTCGGACGAGCTTCGCGTGTGCGCGGCGGGGCCCACCGTTGAAGGCATTGATGTGTCGTATTACCAAAACACGGTTGATTGGCCTTTGGTACGCGGGTCGGGCCGGCGCTTTGCCTTCGCGCGCATCAGCGATGGAGCCCGTTTTTCGGACCCCGTCTTTGCGCGCAACTGGGCTGGCATCAAGAGTGCCGGGCTGATTCGCGGCGCGTATCAGTTCTTTCGCCCTGGTCAAGATGCGGCCGCCCAGGCCGATGTGGTCGTGCGGGCTGTCGGGCGACTCGGCGCGGGCGATCTGCCGATCGTTCTCGATCTTGAGGAAAGCGACGGGGAGTCGAGCGCCACGGTGATGAGTCGCGCGCTCACCTGGATCGACCGCGTCACCGCGGGCACCGGCAAGAAACCTATACTCTATACGTCTCTCGGCTTTCTCGATGCTATACGCGGCACAGCCCCTCTCAACGGGCTCACGCTTTGGGTGGCGAACTACGGGCGCGTTTGCCCGTACTTGCCTGCGGGTTTCGCGAACTGGCAGTTTTGGCAATACAGCGACAAAGGGAGCGTACGAGGCGTCACCGGAAACGTGGACGTGAACGTCTTCAACGGCACCTTCGCGCAGCTTGAGGCTTTGGCAAATGGCGGCGCAAGTCCAGCGATTTCTGGGCCCGCAGCACCTCGCGCGCCGGTCAAAGTGTCGCTCAAGTGGTCACGCGCGGGGGGCGAGTGGTCCTTCGACGCCAGCAGCGACCCGGCGGTGGCGAAGGTGGTCGTCAAGGTCGAGGGGTACACGGTGGGTGAAGCCACGGCGGCCACGAACTTCGATTTTCGTTACCGGTTTAACTACGCGAAAGAAGGCCGCGCCATCGACGCGGTAGCCTACGACGCGGCGGGTGTTCGTATCGGCACGTCCACGGGGCTTATCGATTCCACCACCGCGAAGGGGCGCGTGGCCATTCAGCCCCGCTCGGACGGCAGCTGGGAATTTGCTCTTGAAGAGGCACCAACGGGGGTCGCTAGCATTGAGGTTCGTGCCGACGGATTTCTGCTCCGAGACGGCGTTTCGGGCGCCACGCGTAGCGCAAGAAACGCGGTGCGATCGGTGCTGGTTCAAACCGGCGCGCGGGTCATCGAAATAAAGATGTACAATGCAAATGGCGGTGTACGGGGAACGCTGCGTCGCACATTCACGCGCCCCTAGAAGTGTGGAGGAAGTGTGCAGAAAGTGTGCAGACTGCATGCACTTGCCGCTTTGGACGAGCGGGCTTCTCGGGGTAAAGAGGGCCGCATGAAGTCATCGGTTGCTGTCACCATTTTGGCTGCGTTCGCGGTCCTCCACCTTGGATGTTCGGCGTCTTCTTCCAGTCCAAGTACGGCGTCCACCGGCGACGCGGGTTCGTCGACCGACGCCCGTGCCTCCGCCGACGCGGTGTCCGATGGCGGTGCCTGCGGCTTTGACGCCATTGGTCCCTCGGAGGCTTACACCGGTCTCGATAAGAACGGCGAGCTTGTGTGGGTCTTCTACGGCACGGGCGCCGGCACCGAACTCACGATCGAAAATTACGTCCAGTTTGGCGGCGTCGCCACTCCGGGAACCGTGCAAATCAAGGCAGCAGACGAGAGCTACGAAACGTGTGGCACGTGCATCATTCTCCGCGCCGGCTGCGCGGGAACCAGCTGCTCTAAGACCTTCATGCCCATCGCCGGCGGGTCCATCGTCTACACGCAGCTCGGGGCCGTAGGCGAAAGGTTCACTGGAGACTTCTCAAACGTGCAGCTCCGAGAAGTGACCATCGACGCGGACACCTTTGCCACAACCTCCGTGTCTGGCGGTCAGACCCAATGCCTGAATGGCGCGCACTTCGACAGCGCTCTCGACGACATCGCGAACATGCCTTGACAGCCCCTCCATCGAACATCGAAGCCCCGCGATGCCGGAAGCAGCGCGGGGCTTTTGTTGGCCTGCGGGGACCACCCATGTTCGACGTCGGTGCCTGGTGGGGTATTTCGCCGTATGACGATGGTAATACCGCGCACAGGCAACAGATGTGCGAGGGCTGGTAGTCAGCTAGACTTGGTCAGTGACCCTTGCCGCCGGACTGACTCGCTGGCGCACCGCCCGCGCCCTGCTGCTGCTGTTGTTGGCGCATCTGCTCCTGGAGCTGCTGAAGCATGCGCGGGTCCATGTTTTGCAGCGCGCGCGGGTCCATTCCGCCGCCGCCGCCCATGCCGCCCATGCCGCCCGCGCCGCCTGGAGCTCCTGGGGTGACCTCCAACAAGTCGATGTGAAAAAAGAGTGCTGCGCCGCCGGGAATTTTTGGCGGGGCACCACGATCGCCGTACCCAAGCTCCGATGGGCACCCGATGTTGGCCGATGCGCCGGGCTTCATCATCGTGAGGGCTTCGTTCCAGCAGGGAACGACGCTGCCCACCACGAACTCGACAGGCTGCTTCGACTCATCGAAGACGGCACCATCGGCAAGGGTTCCTTTGTAGTTGACTTTGACGCGATCCCCTGTCTTCGGCGCGGTGGCCCCGGTGCCGGCTTTTTCTTCGATGAAAATGAGGCCCGTCGGGGTCTTCTTGGCGCCGTTGGATTTCGCGAGCAGTTCGAGAGCCGGGGCGGACCCCTCCTTCGCCTTGTCGGCGGTGACCTTCTGGCGGGCCTGCGCGAGAACGCTGATCTTTGGTCCCCATTCGAGCAGTTCGAGGCGCGGCGTTGCGCCCGCAATGCCGTCACGAAATCCTTGCAGAATGAACGCAACTTCTTCGGGCGTGGGCGAAAAAATCTTGAGATTTTGGCCGACGTCGAGGCCCAGCGCGTAAAAGGTTTTTGCCTCGTCTGTGGGCAATTCGCCTGGGGCCGCGACGGGCTTCGGCTTCGTGTCCACCGGCATGGCGGTGGGCTTGGCCTTGTCTCCGAATTTGTCGCACGCAGCGACGAGGGCGAGAGGGGCAAGGAGGGCGGCGAGAGCGACGGCAGATCGGAAGCGCATGATCGGGCCTCCTTACACAAAAGCGCACAAGCGTGCGCATTTCGTTGCGAAACTTAAGGAGAATCTACGCGCCGCAGACGGGCTCGAGCTCTCAAGAGTTCACGGGAGGTCCGCGGCACCTTCGTTCCCCGCCGCGTCGCGGACGCGCACCCTGGTCGCCCCCGCGGGTTTCGCAACCCTGGCCACACCGAGCGCCGAGGCGGAGACCTGGAGGGCCGCGCCGACGTTCGCCGAACCACTCATGAACTGCACGGCGAGAGGGCGCGCACGGGCCGGAATCAGACCATTCGACGGGACGTCGTCGTCGAGCAAACGGTAGCCCCCAGCGGCGTTGTAATACGCTGTAAGTTCGACGTCTGCGTTGGCGTTTTTTGCCTGGACGGTGAGGGCGGCCGCGGTAACGTTAAATGCGCGACTTGTAAGGGAAATTCCCGGGCCCGAAACGGAAAAACGGTACCGGCCGAGGGGCAGGGCGGTGCGCGCGGCGTAGCTTTCGTCGTCGATTCCGCGGGGCATCACGGCCTGCCATTCGGCCACGTAATAGTGATGCGTGAGGTCTGCATGCTTTGCCGTGAGCGGGAAGGGCGTGTACACCATCAGTACCTCGCCGTCGGAGACGGCCCGACCGCTGCGGGTGGTCAGCGGCACAAAGACGCCGTCAACCTCGCGCTCAATGCGCGACGCCGGATTGCCGAGCAGGGGACTCGAGCCCTCGAAGACGAAGGTTGCACTCTGCAAGCGTTCGATGGAGGCGGCGGGCTCGGCGGAAAGTGGGACAATCTTGCTGCGAATTGCCAGGTTTTCCGGCACTGCGGCGGGCACGGTTCCCGCGTGGGTTGATGCCGTTGCGGTGGGGGTTGCGACGCCTGCGCGTACCACGACGCGGGTGCCCGTCTCGCCGTTCGCGCGCGACGGAGCGACCACCTGCCGGAGCAAGCTCGCCGCGCCTTCCAAAATATGTTCGCCCTCAAGCGGCCCCCACACGTTGATCGACGGCTCGAATCCGCCGCTGAGCCAGTCTTCTGGGGTGAGCAGATAGCCCATGTGCGACTGCGCGTAGCCCACGACCGCCGTGCGCTCGGCGGGGTACGGCGACTGGCTTCGCAGCGTGTCGGCGAGCAGCGTGACGGGCTCGCCTGGAAGCGTCGCGAGCAGGAAATCACCGAGGCGAATCGCGCTCACGACCGTGCGCGTGGTGGCGCAAAGGGGTGTGGTTTCGACGGGTTGTTCAAGGACGCCCTGAATCAGTTTGTGCGCATACGGGAGAAGTACGCATGCACTGTATGGAGCTAGGTCCGATACGCCGGGCATGCTTCTCGCGGGGATGGATGTTCCCTCGCCGCAGAGTGCCGCGCCGGCGGGCGCATTGAACTCGTCGATCGGGCTCTTCACGGTTTTGCCGTCGGCCTCGTAGATGATGCCGTCGGGCTCCCGATCGAGATCGAACGGCGCGTAGCTCAACTTGCCTCCGCGAATGGCGAACGACGCGGCGTCGGGGCCGAGGACGATGGACCGCGTGAGCACGTGCATGGTGCTCGACGAAACGAGCTTGGGCCCTGCGTTTTCCCACGCCGCCATGATTGAGGCGCGTGCCTCGCGACCCACGGACTCGACCCGGGCAAAGTTGTAACAAGGATGCACAGTGCATGTAATTGTGCCTTTGCCCGCCGGCGACACATCTCCTGCCGCGCCTTGCAGATGCATGACGAGAACCTTCGAATCGAAGGCTTCTTCGACGGCGGTTTCGATGGCGCCGCTGGTTTCACGGCTGGCAATATTGTTGTCGCCGTCGAGGACGGTGCCGTGAACGCCGAAGATCGGTAGAACGGCGATGGGAGCTCCGGAGGCGCTGTCGACCCTTAGGACAAACAGATCGCGGTCTTTTCGTTTGCCGCCCATCAGTGCGTCGTTGTCCCCCCTTCGGTCGCGCGAAACGTAGTCGAGGGGATCAAAGTTCCCATCGTGGTGCATGGCGATTTTCGCGGAAATTCGGCTGGAAATCGCGGTGCGTGCCGCGGCAACGACCTGATCGCGGAGGCGGTCGTAGAGGTCTGCGTGAAACACCCCGAAGCCGATGTCGAGGACCGCGTTGGAGGTGAGATGGCCCCACGCGGCATGGGAGTGCCCGGTGGCCACGACCACCTTGCCCGCGAATGGCGCGCCGAGTGCCTGCGCCACGTCGTAGGCGAGGCCGTCTGGCGCGACGCCCAAATCGAGCTTGATCAGAATCAATTCTTCGGCGCCAACTTTGAGCGCGAGGACCCTGGCGCGGGGCGCGGTCTCGATTCCGATGCTCGGTTGAAAACGACCTGAGACGGGACTCTGACGCCCGTCGTTCGGCATGTTTCCCCCGAGATTTGCCCGGGATGCGTAAGCCCCGAGCGTGGACCCAATGGGCATGTCGAGGACGACTTCGGCTGTTCCCGCCGACACCGCGCCCGCTTCGATGGGCGAGCCGATGCTCGCCGTAGGGGCGGGGGTTTCGAAGGAGCAGTGCGCCACGGAGAGCGGCTCCGGACCCGTGTATCCTGCATCTACCTCCCGGGCCGGTCCGCGCGAGTAACTGGGGTCGCTGCAACCGAGCGGCACAAGAGCGCAGGCAAAGAATGAAACGGCAGCGAGCGAGCAAATCGGAGCGCGGAAACCCATGGCGTCGAAGGGTGCAAGATTCACACGGCGAGGGCTAGTCCAAAATATGGGCCGCAAAAATGAGCTGCGCCCCGTAATAAAGTGGCAAGCCCCAAAGGCGATTTCCTGCGTCCGGAGAGATAAATTTTTGCCTCGCGACCGCCAAGTCGGAGACGAAAAACATGGCAGCGGCAACCACCATGGCGGCGCTTGATTTTTGCCCGTGGGTTCCCACCGCGAAGATGACCATGGCGCTGATGACGAGCATGTAGGCGACCACGGGACCGCGCATGGGCAACGGAACATGGGGCATGAGCCAGCGTACGACGACGACCGCTGCGAGGGCGAGGAACGGCACCATCGTCAGCACGTAACTCAGGGAAAACCCTCGCAAAACGAATGCAACGACGAACGCCACGTGCCCCAACAGAAAGGCCCCGAGGCCCGCCAGAAAGGCCAGATTGCCCTTGCCCATGAGGGCCAAATCTCCGACGAGCGAGAGCGCAAGTGCCGCCAAAAAAGCGTTCGTCGTCGGTGTGCCATGTCGGCGAGCGGCGTAAAATCCGAGCCCCAAGAACGCCAGCGACGCGAGCGGCTTGCCGAGCCATTCGAGGTAGCGAGGCCCGGTGCGGTCGGCCGCGAGGCACCCGCCGACGCCCAGGGTTGCGAGGGCAATGGCGAAGAAAACAGCGCCGAATGGGTCTGTCATGATGGCGAAGTGTCTCACCGAACCGCGGCCGCCGTTAGCGAATTGGTCGACGCTCGTATGGGGGTTGCATTCCCGCGCCGCGCGCGCGATATTGCGGAGAATGACGGTGGTTGATGGCGACGGCGGAGATTCAGGTCGGGACGAGGAGCTGACCCGGCGCCTCGAGTGCCTGCGCGACGCCGTTGAGGCGATAGGTGCCGACGACATCGTCACGCCAAAAGAGTACGCGTTCCTGCGCCAAAGCATCGTTGAGCAGTCCCTCGCGCTTACGGGCGAAAGCCCAGATACCCTTGCGCGCCATGCGCTGCGGCTCTTTGCGCCGGCCGCCCGAGCGGAGGCGATCGCCACGTTTCAAGTGCGCGTCGCCAAGCTGAAGGCGAGCGTCGATGGGGTTTGCTCCGACGGAGTGGTGTCGCTCCAAGAGGTTGAATTTCTTAAGAAAAAAGCGCTGAGCCTCCAGATTGTTCGGCCCAATGAAACCGTCGAGCAAATCGTGCGAGCCGCCTTGCAGCCCCTGCTCGGTCGCGTAAAAATTGAGGCCGCAGCCCAGGCCGCATTGGGTGGCGCTCGTGCGGCATGCGTCGCGCCCGTAACGGTGATCGTGACGCCCGACGGAATGGAGGCACGGGTCATCGTCGAACAGGGCCAACGCTGGTCCTCAGACGACCTAATGCGGGCTTTTGCCGACGCCCGCGTCGTCCACGGGATCGACCCGCGATGTGCCGCTGGCAGGCTCCCTGTGGCCGTTGCTGGCACGACGGTTGTTCTTGCGCGCGGCACCGCCCCCGGCTTCGGCCCGAATCGAGAGGTTACCTGGGAATTTCCTATGCGGCAAGCCGTCAGTGTGAACCACGAGGAGCGCAACTCTCCGGTCGTTTTCGATGCCGACGCCCTGATTATTCCGCATCTCATCGTCGCGGGCGCTGTCATCGCGGCGATTTCTCCCGTCGTCTTCGGCCCCGAAGGCCTGTCTGTCCGCGGCGAACCCACCGCGGGGCTCCCAGGCCCTCCTGCACGGCTTTTTGCAGGGCGAGGAGCCCAACTCTCGGAAGACGGCCTGCGCCTTGAGGCCTCCGAAAGCGGCTCGCTTTTTGTCAACGCCGAGGGCGTCATCTCCGTTCACCCCGTGCTCCAGGTGGTTGCGGGCCACGCCCCCGTCGACGTCGCGCACAACGGATCGGTCATCGTGCGAGGCGATGTGGGGCCCGGAAGCCGCATTTTGGCTGTCGGCGACGTCCTCATCGAGGGCTCTCTTGAAGAGGCGAATGTGCGCGCCGGCGGCAACGTGGTCGTGCGTCAGGGGCTTTTTCGCCAGGCGTCGGTCAGCGCCGCGGGAGATGTCGTGGTCCGAAGCATCGTCGGTGCGTCGCGCATCGAGGCCTGCGGAAACGTCTTTGTTTTGGCCGACGCCGTTGGTTCGCAGATCGAGGGCGGCGACATCGTCTCCGTGGCGGGCTCCGTCGCCGGGGGCAGGGTTCGGGCGCGCGCCATCGTCGAAGCCGATACTTTTGCCCTCGGGAGCGCCTCGGACACGCACATCGAGGTCCGCGTGCCGTTGCCGCCCGGAGGCCTCAGCCTTTTGCGCGCGCGCAAAGAGGAATTGCAGCAACAAGCCGGGCGCGCCCGGGGTGCCCTGTCGGCGTCGGGTGCCATGTTTGGTGGGCTTAACGGGGCCCGCAAGAAAACGTTGAGTTCGCCGCCATCGCCTGAGCCGCCGGGGCGTGACCTCATCACCCGCATCGCCATTCGTTCGGAACCCCGCGGCACGCCCTCGATGATGGCACCACCCCGCGGCACGCCCTCGATGATGGCAGCGCCGAAGCCCCCCCCTCCGATCTCGCGAACGCCGCCCCTATCCCTGGCAGCCCTTCGCGGAGACGAGTTTCGCCCCCTTACGACGGCGGCGGCCATTGGCATCGACGTGAACGACGATGTAGCGATTGGCGCCGAAGTCGACATCGCGATTGCCGATGCCCAGATGGCCGCATTCGCGGCAAATTCCAGCCCGATCATGGCGAGGGCCCTCGCAAGAAATGCGTTTTGCGCCGGCGTGCGTCTCACCATCGGCAGCAGCGATACGCGTCTTGCGTCGCAGAAAACCTCGGTCGTTGCGATCGCCGCCGATGGCTTCATCGCCTACCGCCCCGCCGTATTGGGATTGGACTAAACCATGCATTCCCTGGCCCTTGATCCACGCTTGGAAGCGGAGCTCGATGACGTCCTTCGTCAGTGCGGGGCACTGCATCCCTACGAGGTGGCCTGGGAGCTTGAAGGCTGGGGCTGCGCACTTCCAGACCCCCTCCTTCGCGCTGCATTTTTGCAGGTTTGGACACCTACAAGAATTGCAAAATGCTCCACCGAAGAGGTCGACGCCATCCTCGGCACGATCGGGATTGAAGGCGCCATTGAAGCGGTAATGGGCGAGCGCGGAACGTCAGCATGGGCCGTGTCTGATCAGTGGAAGAAGGCCCTCGCGCGGCCGGTCAACGCGCACGAAAATATGGTTCTCGGTCTCGTCGCTTGCGCCCATTGGGCACGCTTCCGCGCCGACGAACCCTCCGACGAAATGCTCTACGACCGCCTCGTCGCCGGCGAACTCCTCGCCTCGCAAAAGCAGTGGGGAGCCGCTTGCGATTGTTTCAAAGTTTTCTGGGATTCGGTCGCGGGCCGCCTGCCGAAAAACTTGCGCCGCGCCACCGGGGCCACGGGACTGTTTCGCGGCGTTCTCTTGGAGGCTTGGGCGGAGCGCTATTGCCTCACGCTCGTTAGGGCTTCGAGTGATTGGCCCGACTACATGGACACCGGACTCGCGTTCATCGATGCCTACCTTCTGCAATTTCCCGCAACCGGTGGCACCGCCGGGTGGATGCTCCACGCCACCAAAGGCCGATTTCAATTGCAAAGTGGCCGGGCCCAAGAAGGCTTCACGCGATTCGAAGCGTTGATCCGAGAAGACCCGACCTCGCCCGCGGGATTTCGAGCCCTCGCCGATGCGGTGTTGGCCTGCGCTGAACCACCGCTCGCCATCGTGAAAAAAACCGTCGCGCTGCTCATCGCGGCCACGCACCGCCGCGTCGATGCCAGCGGAGCATGGGAACTGTCCAAGTGCGTGCAGCAGCTCAATACCGTCGCGGCTTCAATCGATTGATACCGGCTTGAGCGGGCCGCGGCGTAGCTAAAAGGGTCTACTCCAGGCCCAGTAGTTCGACGTCGAAAAGCAGGCCCGCATCCGACGGAATTTTGGGCGGGCTGCCCGCCTTTCCGTAGCCAAGTTCCGAGGGAATTCGCAGGGTTCGACGCCCTCCAACTTTCATCCCCGCGACGCCCTCGTCCCAGCCCTTGATGACCTGCCCTAGGCCGAGGGTAAACTCGAAAGGCTCACTGCGATCGCGGGATGAGTCGAACTTGGTTCCGTCCATCAAGGTGCCTGTATAATGCACCTTTACTTTCTTGCCGGCGACCGCCTCGGCCCCTTGCCCCAAGGCCACCTCGACGACCTCAAGTTTTGTTGGTCCCGCGGGAAGGGGCTTGCCCTTGGCCGGAACAAACACCGACGCCGATGGCTCGCTGGGCCGTGAACATGCGCCGACTCCGACGAACAGGACCGCTGAGAAAAACCAGGAAGATGCCATCAGGAAACGCGCGTTCATGCGCTGCCCCTTACCGCCTTCACGCTGGAGCGCCAAGCGCCAATCACCGCGAATCAGGGCGACTCATGGCCAGGGGCTCGACGGGAATCGCGATGGTCAACGGCCTGCTGTCGCGAAAAACAGAGATGGAGATCGCCGGTGCCGTGGGGAGGCTGCGCACGATGGTCATGAGGTCGTCCGGGGTACGGGGACTCACGCCATTCACGGATGCGATGACGTCTCCGGGCCTCACATCGATGAGCGCCCGCGACCTGCCGGTGTCGTGTCTTGCGAGCAGTCGGAGGCCGAGAAATCGGCCGTCTCGAAAGACCGGACGCTCGGCAAATTCCAGCTCGCGAAGCACGTGGCTCGGGCCCGATTGCGCCAAGCGAACAAGGCTCGCGCGGGTCACCCAAGGGTCGCCATCGACGGGCGCGGCCTCTCGTTCGAGGGTTGCCCGAGGGGCGTCAGCCGACGACCCCGTGGCACTCCGCGACGGGTCACTCGCGGGGGTACACCCGAGGGCCGTCAACGCGCCCAGCGCACCCAAGGCGCCCAACGCGCGAAGGTCACTCCATCGGAAAAGCGTGCAGAATGCACGTAGATACGGAGACACGCGATCACGGTTTCGGCGCACGGTTGTCCTCCAACAGCTCCTCCAGCTGCTCCTCGAGCTCTCCCGCTTTTCGCTGCTCGAGCTGCCGAAAAAATAGCGCCTGAACGGCCCTGTCGATGGCGGCTCCTACGTCGTCGGTGCCGCGGCTGCCGTCCACGTGGACGATGGTATCTTCGGGAAAATACTTAGAAAGATTGCTGTAATACGTACACAGATGTGCCTGAAGAGCGGCCACTTCGTAGAGCTCCTCGGCCCCGCCCCGGGCTCGCCTTCGGTTTTCGGCCTCCCGCGGATCGATGTCGACGACGACGACGAGGTCGGGGCGTACTGCGCGGGTATTGATGGCGCGGAGCCAGAAGGCGGCCTCGGCGAAGGGGAGCTTGCCCGTCAAGCCCTGGTACCCCACCGATGAATGATCGTAGCGGTCGCTGATGACGACGGCACCGCTCGCGAGGGCCGGGGTGATGAGGACGGCGCCGTGATCGACCCGGTCGGCGGCGAAAAGGAGCGCCATCGTGGAAGCATTGAACGGGGCACCACTGGGCTCACGCAAGCGTTTTGTCAGGACTTGGCGAATCATCGAGCCGACAGGCCCGCCGGTTGGTTCGCGGGTGCTGACGACGGCTCGCCCGGATGCGGTGAGGCGCTTTTCGAGCAGGGCCGTTTGGGTCGTGGTGCCCGAGCCGTCGATGCCCTCAATGACAATAAATGCGCCGCGGTTCATGGGTGTTTTCCGATGGGGCTGGGGTCAATACCGAAGACGATGTTGTCGATGAGGCGTGTGCCCCCGAGGCTTGCGGCGATGGCCAAAACGGCCGGTGCGCGAAGGACGGTGCCCGCGAGGGGCGCGAGAGAATCCGCGTCGCCGAGCGCGACATAGTCGACGCTATCCATGCAGGATACAACCTCTTGGCGCGCAAGAAAAACCAGCGAATCCGCGCGCCGTTCTCCCGCATGGTACGCCTCCGAAGCCGCATGGAGCCCTCGCGCCAAACTCAGCGCCTGGTGCCGCGCCGCGGGGTTCAGGTACCGATTTCGCGAACTCATGGCCAGCCCGTCTTCGTCGCGAAGGGTTGGGCACGCGACGACCTCAATGGGCATCGCCAGATCCGTCGTCATACGGCGTATTACCGCCACTTGCTGGTAATCTTTGCGGCCAAAAAAAGCGACGCAAGGGCCCACCAGCGAGAACAGCCGCGCCACCACCGTGCTCACCCCATCGAAGTGACCGGGGCGAAATGGACCGCAAAAATGCTGGGTTAGCTCGCGTACGCTTACGGTAGTACGATCGCCCGCGGACACCATTTCTTCGACACTGGGGGCGAAAATGGCTGCCACTCCTTCGCGTTCGAGGGCGTCGGCGTCGGTGTCAAGGGAACGGGGGTAGCGGTCGAAGTCTTCGTTCGGGCCGAACTGCATGGGGTTCACGAAAATACTCGCGAGGGTCGTGAGCCCCCGTTCGCGCGATGCGCGCGCGAGCGAGCGATGCCCCGCGTGCAACGCGCCCATCGTCGGGACGAAGCCCACCGTGCCCCCGGATTGGCGAATATGGGTGCACCATGCACGTAAATCTTCGCGGGACGCGAGACGCAAGGGGGTGCTCATGCTGAAGGCCTCATGGGGGCAGAGCGTACTGCCGATTACGAAAATGATGCAGGGGAGAAGTGCGAGAATCGCCTCGAAAAATGGGGAGATTGCCGCGGCGCGTTGAATGGGCTAGAGCGCGGCAATGGCTTTGCCGACGAAGGTTCTCCTCCTTGAAAATGTTCACGCTTCTGCGCACGAGCTGTTTCGCGAAGCCGGGGTCGATCTGGAGCTCGTGAAGGGGGCTCTCGGTGAGAAGGAACTCATCGAAAAACTTCAGAGCGGCGTGCAGGTGCTGGGCATTCGCTCGAAGACGAAGGTGACCCAAGCCGTGCTCGACGCCGCGCCCTCACTCATGACCGTGGGGTGCTTCTGCATCGGCACAAATCAGGTCGCCCTCGCGCACGCGAATAGCAGAGGAATTGCAGTCTTTAATGCGCCATTCAGCAACACACGAAGCGTTGCCGAACTCGTGATCTCCGAGGTGATAGCGCTCGCGAGGCAGCTCGGCGATCGGAGCCGCGAGGTGCACGAAGGGCAGTGGCGCAAAGTCGCCGACGGCTGCATCGAGGTGCGCGGCAAGACTCTCGGCATCGTGGGCTACGGTCACATCGGCCGGCAGGTCGGGGTGCTCGCCGAAATGATTGGCATGCGGGTCATCTTTTTCGACTGCGCCGCTCGCCTTCCGATGGGCAACAACCGGAGCTGTTCGCACCTTGATTTGCTGCTTTCCGAGGCTGATTTCGTGACGCTGCACGTGCCCGAAACGGCTCAAACGGCGAACATGATTGGCGCCACGGAAATCGCGAAAATGAAGAAGGGGTCCTACCTTCTGAACTTGAGCCGCGGCACCGTCGTGGTCATACAGGCCCTCGCAGACGCCATCTCGCGAGGGCACATCGCGGGCGCCGGTGTGGATGTTTACCCCGACGAGCCCGAGACCAACTCCGACGGCTTTGCGTCGCCGCTGCGTGGCCTTCCGAACGTGCTCCTCACGCCGCACGTGGGCGGTTCCACGATGGAGGCGCAAGAGGCCATCGGCCGCGAAGTTGCTAACGCTTTGCTGAAATACGTGCAGCACGGCACCACGGTGGGCGCGGTGAATTTTCCCCAAGTGGAGTTGCCCCGCACCGAGGGAAAACACCGCATCGTCAACGTTCACCGCAACGTGCCCGGCGTGCTTCGCGACATCAACCGATGCATCTCCGAACTCGACGGCAACGTCTACGCGCAGGTGCTCTCCACCGATCCCAACATCGGGTACCTGGTGGCAGACCTCGACAACGCGATCACCGCGGATCTCGCCACGTCGATCACGCGGCTCGCCACCAATCTTCGCACCCGCGCCATGTGAAAAGTCGCGTGCCGCCGCACCCACTGCGCGACGAGAAAAATGGACGTCGGCCGGGGCGCGTCGTCACTTGATCGTTGACATCGCGAGGCGGAAGGCTAGACCTGCGCTCCCATCCGGGGCAGTAGCTCAGTTGGTAGAGCGCCGCGTTCGCAATGCGGAGGTCAGGGGTTCGATCCCCCTCTGCTCCACCCCGGTTTCTCCTGCGTTTTCCATGGGCCAAGGTCGCGGGCAAGTCGCGGTCAAGGTCGCGGTACACGGGCGTTAGCGCTCGCTCTTGAGCAGCGCTTGCGTGCGCGCGTCGTCCACACGCACCGCCAAAACCTTCTCTCGCGTGACCACCACGGCCCCGGGTGTCGGAAGCTTTTTTAGACTCCCGACATTGGTGTATTGTACATCCACAAGCCCTTCGTGGCGCGCTCTTGAAAAGTAAACGGCGAGATGAGCCGCGTCCAAAAGAACCTCCGGCGCGAGTTCCTCGTCGCGCCGCACACGCACAACGACGTGGGCTCCCTCGACCTCGCGCGCGTGTAGCCACACGTCCGAGCCCTTCGCCACGCGAAACGTCAATTCGTGGTTTTTTGCGCTTGATCGGCCCACGAGAATTTCCCGCTGGGCGTTGCCGACGAACGTTTTATATGGCAGGCGCGGCGCACCCTCGGAGCGCGCGGAGCGGGTGCGATCCGCCGCCGTCGTGGAGGCGTGGCGCGCGAGGGTGCGAAATGTTTCGCGGAGCTGTTCGATAGTTTCGGTACTCGTTAGGGCCGTGGCTTGTATGCGTAGCCCCTCGAAGACGTCGAGGGCCTCACGAAGGGCGGCCTCGCGCGCCATCACAAACGACTCTCGGGCGCCAAGCCGTTTTGATCGGGTGAAGACCCGCTCGAGGGCTCGTTGCGGGCTCACGCGCTTGTCGATCAGAAGGGTCACGACGCCGAGGCCCTCGACGCCAGAATTCGCGGAAAGTTCCTCGGTTCCAGCGGGTGCGGCCTTTGCCGCGAGCACAAGGTACCGCGCGAGATCGGCGTCGTTTCGCGCCTTGGCGATGGCCTCGTGGTCTCCGCGCACGGCGGCCAAAGTTCGCACCGTTCGCTTCTTTTCTTTTTCGATCGACCGCACCAGGTCGCCTCGCGCGGCGGCGACGGAGGGAGGCTCTGGCGGCGGGGTATGCGTCGCGGCGGCATCGCGCAGGTCATCTTCCGAGGGCAAAAGCCCTTCTGCCTCCGCGACGGGACTCAATCGCGGCACAAATCGCGGGATTTTGCCCGGGAGCGGCGGGTGCGGCAGGAGAGACAGGCGCACGATTCCCTGGGGGGTCAGAAAATCGACATGAGACGGGCCCACGCCCAAGAACTTGGCTCCATCCAAGTGTTTGCGCGCATACCGCACCAGCGTTTGGTCGGGGCAAGGCCCGAGCGGCGTGGATTTCCCCTCGCCTCCGCGCAGGCGAAGTCCTTTGCCATCGGCCACAATTTCGACCCAAAACGATCGGCCAGGCGCGCGGAGGTCGAGCGCCATGCCCTCGGCACCGAGCCGAACTTTTTGCACCACGGCACCGGCGAGGGGCGAATGAATAATCTCCACAATCCTAAGACCTTGTATACTTTGGTGTGAGCATGCTCATGCAATCGACCTTTTCGCAGGGTGCCTATTGAACCGGCAGGGCTATCCCAGCGGGTCGGCGTCTAGCATTTTGGCGAAGGCCCTTCGTCGCGCATTGGCGGTTGCCGAAGGAGACGTCGCGGCGGATCAATTTCTGCGCGAGTCGGGCGTTGAACCCGGCGAGGTCGAAGACGAAACCCTTGCGATTCCGCTGGCGAATCTCGAAAAACTGTTGGCCCGATTTGCGGGTCGCCTGGGCCCCAATGCCCTTGGCCAACTCGGGCCGATGCTCGTCGAACCGGAGCAACTTGCCGCATGGGTTCCGGTCCTTCGCGGCATCGACCGCCCGGCCGACGCCATGGCCCGCGTGGGCAGCGCCGAGAGCGATCAAAAGCGAACCCAACGATGGGAAACCGTGGAAAAAAGCGATCACCATTGGGTGGGCCGCCTCGTCATTCAGCACGATCCGGAGCTTGAGTCGTCGGCACACTTGGCCCATGGGCGCCTCGCGATGTTGCGCGTCGTTCCGTGCTTTTTCGGCCTTCCCATGGCCCACAAACTTGAGGTGGAACCGCTTGAAAAGGGTGAGCTCTGCACGCAGTTGTACCGCGTCGAGTGGTGCCCGCGGCCGAACGCCGGGAGGTTTTCGTCGGGCGTTGGCGCGGCGCTCGGGCTCGCGCTGGGTGCCGCCGCACCGCTAACCCTCGGGCGCACACCGTTGGCCTTCGCGCTCACGTTTCTCATCGGTGCCATGGGCTGCGGAGCCGGCATGTTCATGTCGCGAGAGGCCGCGGTGCGGCAAGTCGGCGCTGGCGAACAACTGCGAAGACGTGCGCTCGAGCGCAAAATTGCTCTCGAAGAGGAGCGAGCGCGTCACGGGGCACGGGGGCTCGAGGGGCAGCTGCTCGCTGGCACATACCGTATACGTAAGCGAATGGGTTCTGGTGCGAGCGGCGTAGTGTATGAGGCTGTGAGAACCACCGACGGCCGCCGGGTCGCCATGAAACTTCTTTTGGCTTCTTCGGCCCACGACACCGTGGCCTCCGATCGCCTTCGTCGCGAGGCGGAGGCGCTTGGTTTGGCGTGGCATCCGAATGTCGTTGAGGTGCTCGATCAGGGGCAATTGCCTGATGGAACGATTTACCTCGTGATGGAACTCCTTGAGGGTGACTCCCTCGCGCATCGTCTGCGCACCGGCGGCGCGTTTCTTCCGGGCGAGCTTTTGCCCATCGCGATCGAGCTCGCGGGTGCCCTCGAGGCCATGCATGCCGCGGGCGTCATTCACCGCGATATCAAGCCCGACAACATCTTCCTCGTGGCGGCCGAAAACGGCGAATGGCGACCAAAAGTGCTCGACTTCGGCATCGCTCGGGTCGAGTGGGCCGAGACGCGAATCACCGTGAACGGCGTGCCCATGGGCACCCCCGGTTACATGGCGCCGGAGCAAGAACGCGGCGACGACGTCGATGCCCGCGCCGATATTTTTGCGTTCGGATCCATGATGTTTGAGTGCCTCACAGGCGACGCCGCAGCCCCGCTCACCGCGAGTGGCGTGGCGCGCACGGGCCCCACCGGGGGCATCATTTGGGACACCTTGCGGTGGCCGCGCGATATCCACGTTCCCGACGAATGGCGAACCCTCGTCGAACGTGCGATGGCCGCGGAGCCCGGCGATCGCTTCCAAGGCGCGCGCGAAATACTCGACAATTTGCGCGCATTGGGCGGCGTCCCTGCGGCTGGCGTGGCCGATTCAGCGGGCTGACACGCGCGATTCAACGGGGGGCTGACACGCTGGCATTTCGCTGGTATTACAAAGAGCAGCCGTCGTGTGTGGCGCGTATGCCTTAGGCGGGCCAGCGCGGCGGTCGGCGTTCAAAGAATGCGTCGAGAGCCTCGCGGTGTTCCGGCGCGGCCCACAGTTCGAGAAAGCGTTTTCGCTCCTCGGCGTTGGCCTGTTCGAACGGGCTAAAACCGCTGCGCATCGTGGCCTTCATCGCCGCCACCGACGAGCGCGCACCCTGGGTGATGTCGTAGGCCCACGCAATGGCCGAGGCCACCGACTGCCCATTTGCCACGACATTTTCCACGAGACCGTGAGCGACGGCGTCTGACGCGTTGAGCTCGGCGGCGGTGAACAAAAGCCTCGACGCGAGCCCACTTCCGCAGAGGGCCGCGAGGCGGGCCGACACGCCCCAAGCCGGGCTGAGTCCCATGCGCGCGTGCTTAAAGCAGAACCGCGCACGCAGTTCGGCGACGCGCAAATCGCACGCGAAGGCCAGCTCGGCGCCGCCCCCGATTGCGGGCCCATTGACCGCGGCGATCACGGGAACATCCAAGAAAGCCAGGCCAAAGGTGACCGATCGACCGAGTTCGAGAAAGCGCACGGCCTCGTCTTCTGAACGGATCGCGCGAAGTTCGCCGAGGTCAGCCCCCGCCGCGAAGACGTCGTCGGTGCCCGTAATGACCACCGCGCGCAACGACTTGTCTCCCGCCGCCGACTGCACACACTCGCGCATTTGTTCGAGCATCGCCATGGTCAGCGCGTTGCGGCGCTCGGGACGATGAATGCGCAATACAAGGAACTGGCCGTCGCGCTCTCGAACAATCATTGGGTCTTTTCTAAGGTATTTGCAGGCATTGGCGAACGTCTTAATGTGTGTGCATACACAGTATACCGCGAACTATACTAGCGCAAGACGGGCACTTCCGTCGAGGCCCACGTCGGTTCGCGCCACGAGGGTGAGCGACACCGACGCGAGAAATTCTTGAAACCGGCCCTTGGCGAAATAGGCCGAAAGCACAGCCTCGCGCTCCAGGCCGACGACCGCGGCACCGAGGCTGCCGCTGAGGAAAACTCCGCCCCGGGTGAGGCCACGCAGGGCCACATTGCCGAGTTCGGCACCGAGCATCGAGGCAAACATTTGCACTGCTTTGCGCGCCGCTGGGGCGCCGGTTTGAGCCAGCGCCACGACCCGCTTGTTCGGGTCTGCGTGCGTCGCCTGAGATGCCTCGCCGTCGACGAGGCCCAAGTGCGACTGCACAAATCGGTGGACGAGACCAAGGCCGTCGCCGCAGAGAATTCGTTCCGTCGACACGCGGCCAAACTGGCTTTGCGCGTAGGCCAAAAGTGCCGATTCTTCTTCATTTCTAGGGGCAAAATCCGCGTGGCCGCCCTCCGTTGGCATGCCCACCGTATGGCCCGAAGTAGGCACCAAATAGCACTCACCAAGGCCCGTGCCCGGTGCCACCACGCCCACAACTCCGCTCTTGATGCTCGGTGTTTTGGAACCATGCAGTATGCATGCATCGCTTGGCGCACTTACGGCGCATCCCCAGGCGAGGGCAATCATGTCGTTGTGGAGTGCAACCTTTTCCCACGAAAAAGCGCGCGCAAGTTTTCGCGCATCGACGACCCACGGCAAGTTCGTGGCCACGCAGACACCCGCATGCACGGGCCCGGCGATGCCAAGACTCGCGCGAAGGGGCTTTGCGCCCGGGTGGTCGTCGAGGAACGTGCGAATCACCTGGGCGGCGGAGCGAAAATGCCGCGCGGCGTAGGTTTTTTCAACGATGCGCCGTTTTCCCCGCCCGTCGTAGAGGGCCAACCGCGCGTTGGTGCCACCGAGATCGCCTGCAAGAATCACCCGTCTTTTGTACGGGAAGATGGGCCAAATGGCCAGGTGCGCTTTTCTGCGCCAAGAGCGCGCTTGCACCGTGGGCGTTCAGCGCGTACGCCGCGATCGGCCCATGCACCTGCTTGTTCTCTCCCGCAATCCGCAGCTCTATTCGACGAGCCGTCTCGTGCTTGCGGCGCGTTCACGCGGGCACATTGTCACGGTCGCCGATCCCCTCCGGTTTCGCATCGTGATCGCGAAAGGCCTCCCGGCACTGTTCTACAACGACCTGCCCATAGGCCGCACAGATATGGTCATACCGCGTATTGGTGCATCGATCACGAACTACGGTCTCGCGGTGGTGCGCCAGTTCGACATGATGGGCGTGCCGATGCTCAACAACGCGGTGGCGATTGCCCGATCCCGAGACAAATTGCGGGCGATGCAGCTGCTTACGAAGAAGAAAATAGACGTGCCCATTACGGTGTGTGCGCGCACGCCCGAGTCGGTGGAATTGTCGCTCAAGTTCGTGGGCGGAACCCCGGCCATCGTCAAGCTTCAGCAGGGAACGCAGGGCATCGGCACGATGATCGCTGAGACGCCGCAAGCGGTCACGTCTCTCCTCGAGGCGCTTTGGGCCATGGGCCAAGACATCGTTTTGCAGGAGTACATTTCCGAGGCGCGCGGTGCCGACGTGCGGGCGTTCGTGGTCGGTGGCCGCGTGGTGGCGGCGATGCGGCGTCAGGCGAAAGCGGGAGAATTTCGCTCGAACCTCCATCGCGGCGGCACGAGTGTGAAGATCGACCTCGACAAGGCTTACATTCAAGCCGCTGTGGCCGCAGCGAAGGTCATGGGCCTCGAGGTGGCGGGCGTCGATATGCTCGAGAGCAAAACGGGGCCGAAAATCCTGGAAATCAACAGCTCGCCGGGCCTCGAGGGCATTGAGCGCGCGACCAACGTCGATGTCGCGGGGGCCATCATCGCCCACGCGGAAAAAATGCTCGTGCGCCGCGCCACCCGCAAACAACGCCGCGACGACGTGGTCGAGGGCGAGCGACGCAGCACGCGCATGCGCGACTCCCTCGTGCCCGTGCCGAGCGCCGGCGGCAAGCGTGTTCGCCTCGTGCGCGGCGCCTAATCGGGCGACGGCCACCCGACGGCCGAGCGAAACCGCGATGCCTGCATCTGCTTGAAATTATTGCCTATTCAAGGCGATGGGCCAGCCCGCTAAAGCGCTCGGTGCGCGTGAGAAGCGCGTCGCTCATTTGGGCCTCGCTGCCCACCCACACGACCGATTCGCGCGCGCGGGTAAGTGCAGTATACACGAGTTCCCGCGTTTGAATGGGCGACGGACCGTGCGGCATGACGAGGGCCACGCGGCGAAATTGACTCCCCTGCGCCTTGTGCACGGTCATCGCGAGAGCCGACTCAAAGGTCGTCAATCGTGCGGGGGCCACATGCCTCACGGTCGTCTTCGTAAGACCTGGAAAAATGCAGGTCAATTCGTTGCCGAGGGCGACAGCCAAACCCACTTCGCCGTTGACGAGGCCCGCGGCTTTGTCGCTCGCGGTGACCAAAACGGGAAGCCCGTGGCGCAATCGCGGGTGATGGTCGGCGGGTGCCCGTGGGAAAATCGGCCCGAGCAGCTCGCGTTCGAGGGCCTCGGCGATGGTTTCGACGCTCAAGGTGCCGCGCCGGTGCACCGCCAAAACGCGGTAGTCGTCGAGGGTGCCGAGCAGTTCCGCAAGTTCGCTTTCCCCAGACGATTCGCTGATCGCGCGAAGTTTGGGGAGAAACGACGCGCGGTACGGCGCGGCGAGGGCGTCGAGCTGTTCGCGGCTGACAAATCCGCCCGGGCCCCGGCCCGGCCCGAGCCATGCGATGCGTTGCGGAAGCGGATCGGCGGGAACGAAACACCGGCCCAGCAAGTAGCCCATAGCGTCCCGATGGCGCGCGTCCGCCGCCGCCGCCGACACCAACAAGCCGGGGCTGGCCAAAGCCCCGCCAAGAGGCGATTGGAGGGCACCAGCGCAGGCTGCGAGGGTGGGTGCCGACTCAAAGCGCCGCGAACGGGTGAAATGGACCCGGCAGTGGCCGAGGACCGAACTGCGGACGAGGTCGCCGAGCACCGCGCCGGCCTCCACACTGGCCAGTTGATCCGGATCGCCGAGGAGCACGAGCCGCGCGCTCGCGGGCACGGCGGCGAAGAGGACCCGCATCAACGCGACGTCCACCATGGACGCTTCATCGACGACCACGAGGGAGGCGCGTATGGGATTTGCCGCGTTAAAACGGGTTGTGCCGTCGGGCGTCGCGCCCAAAAGCGCGTGCACCGTTTCGGCTTTTAGCGAGGCAAGGCGGTCCAAAAGAGCCGCCGGAATCGCCGCGCATTTCAGTGCCTCGATCCCCTCCAAAATGGCCTCGCCCATGCGAGCGGCGGCCTTTCCCGTGGGTGCCGCGAGACGCACCACCAGAGGCTCTTCTCGGGTCTCCGACAGCGCCAAGGTCGCGAGCAAGCGGGTGATCGAATACGTCTTGCCGGTTCCGGGCCCTCCCGTGATGATTGCCAGGGAATTGACCATCGAAACGCGCACCGCCGTGGCCGCATCACCGGCGCTGTCGCCGGGAAAAAAAGTCTCCACGAGCGCATCAAGGTGCTCCGGCGGCGGTCTTGTTTGGGCCGCACGCGCCCGCACCATCGACGCCAGCGAGGTCTCCTGCGCACACCTTCGCTGGGTCGTCAGCATGGGCACGCCGGATGAATGCCCCACGGCCGCAAACGGTTTTCCCTCGCCCACGAGCGGCGAACGGAGCGTCGCGTGATGCCACGCGAAGGTGTCGCGGGGCCAAGGCAGCGTCTCTGAATCACCGGGAAATTCCAGCTCGCAAGCCATGTCGCCCGTAGGCGCTTGCGGCAACCATGCGCGCGTGCGCGCGGCCCAAAGGCGAGGGGCATCGACGAGAGAAAGCACCACATGACCAAGGCGGTGGGCAGCCGCCACAAAGGCAAGGCCCAAGATGTTCTCCGTGTCGGTCTCACCGAACCGGGGTGCGATGCGCGCGAGCGTTTCGGTTTCGGCGTGGGTCAAAGCTCCCGCGTCAACAAAAGGCTTCGCCCGCGCAAGGAACGATTTCATGGGAAACTCCTGGCATAGAGAGCACTGTCGACCGCCTCAATGAGCGCTGCGGGAAAGCGGTCGGCGTAGACCCCGGGGGCCGCGCCGTGTTCCGCGCCGTTGGGCGCGCCGCTTGGCGCAAAAGGCTGGGCGCTCATTCCGCGCACGAAGAGGTAAAGAAAACCGCCCATGTGACGGTCGTAGTTGTACCCGGCCAATCGAAGCCCGAGCTCGCGGTGAAGCGCCACGGTGTAAAGGAGCGCCTGCAGGAAATAGTCGCCGGATTCCATGACCGCCCGCATGGCCTCGCGGGTGTAAGAATCCAGTGTATTACCAGCTATTCTGTTCGTCTTGTAGTCTGCAATAAAGTAGCGGTGCCGGTCTCCGTCGTGCGTGCGAAAGACGAGATCAATGGCGCCGCGAAGAATGCCCAAAAGGCCATCGGAAAAGCGCCCGCCGCGAAAGCGCGACTCAAGACTTGTCACCCACGACGCGGGCAAGACGTCGGGAAAACCGCGCAGCGCTTCGAACATGGGGTCGAGGTGCGCCACGTTGTTGTCGCCGCCGCGATCCGCCGACGGAGCGCTTCGGCCGCCCAGTCGAAGGTCGAAGGCGAGCTCGTCGAGGCGGTGAGTGTCGCTGAGGGATCGCAAGGAAAAACCCAATGGAAGACTCACTTCCTTGGCTTCGATCGAGGCGTCCAGAATAGCCGCTAGCGCACCCACAAACTCGCCCACTGCCTCGCCGGAAACCGCGGCCAAAGAGGCCTCGCGGTCGGCAAGTTCATCGATGGACCGGCCGTCGCGAGGCTCACCGGTTTGAAAGTTCAGTTTCTCCAAAACGGAGTGGACGAACGTTCCGTAGGCCGCACTGCCCGGGGCCATCAAACGCACGGCGGGTGATGCCGCGGCCGCCTCCGGACGACCCGCCCGAGGCCCAGGGTCGCGAGGGTGATGTTTGGGGGCATGTTCGTCCGAAAGGCCCGGAGGCAAGTCTGCGGAAGTATCTGAAATATCCGGGAAATATGCCGACACCCCCGCGCCCTTCACCAGCGCCGTGAAGCTTGTGGTTCGCCACCGCCCGACGACCTGGGCGCGGTCTGTCGGCCAGTCGTCGCGGCTCTCCAGGCCCGATGGCTTCCCGCGCGGCACGTAGCGCTCGGACTCACGGTCACGCTCAGTCGCCAACGCGAGGGCCGGCGACCACGCAATTGTTCCCCCGGAATACGTGCATAGTGCACCGAGTCGATCCGCAACCCGCTCCATGAAATCGCCCGGAGCGGGAGCGTTTTCGCGCCCGCTGGAGGCGCCTGCGATAAGGCTTTCCGCCTGCAATATTCCTCGTGAACCGGGTTCGCGCAAGGCGAGGCGGCCAATGGCGGTGTGTGCCAGGTCGCGCCCGTCTTTGCCGATGGGCCCGAGCCACACGATGGTGCGGTGCTTCGCACGGGTCAGGGCGACGTAAAGCTTGCGTTGCGACTCGCCCACGTCATCGGCCCGCCGCTGCTTCTCGCGATCTGTGCGGCGCAGGCTCCCGGGCCCCTCGAGATTGAGAACCGTTTTGATCGCGCCCTGCACTTTCACGGGCCTCGTACCCGCGGTGTCTGCGCGTTCTGACCAGGCAAATGGCAGAAGAACAACGGGGTACTCGAGGCCCTTGCTGGCGTGAAGCGTCTCGACCGTGACCGACCGAGCGTCGCTCTCGAGACGAAGAGCCGACTCCTCCCGATCGTGACCGTCGGCGTCTTCGTCGGCACCTTCCGCGAGCCACTGGGCAAGAGCCCCAGGGCTTGGGCGGTGGGCGCGATCAAACGCGTGGGCGAGCTCCAGCAAGTGCCGCAAGTCCGTCGCGAGGCGCTCACCGGAAGCCATACTCAGAATGCGCGGGTAGGCCTTGAATCTGTGCAAATCCCCGTCAAAAATGCGACCGAAGCCCTCACGAGGCCATGCCCTCGCGGCGCGGCGAAAGTGCAAAAGAAGCCCGAGGTAACCGGTGTCGAAAGTCGACGCGAAATCGGTCGGTGACGAGCCTTCATTGGGCACGCGCGAGTCCTCGAGGGCGCGCGCGAGCTCGGCGCCCGTCCAGCCAACGATGGGCGTCGTGACGGCCAAGCGCACGTCCGAGTCGCGACCCTGGCTCTCCACCGCCTCAAGCCAACGGCGCATCCAAATGGCCGCATCGCTAGCAAATACACTGCCTTTCGACGCCACGACGGCGGGGATGCCCCGCGCAACAAGAGCCCGGTAGGCCGACTGCGACTGGTAGTGCGTGGAGGTCAGAATCGCAAAATCTTGCGGTTCGAGCCTCGCACGGCCGCCGGAAAGTTCGAGACCCAGTGCAGCATCGGGCCGCATCAGGCGAAAAATCTCGTCGGCCGCAAGGTCCGCCGCGATGGCCTGGGCCGCGCCCTTGCTTCCAATCGTCGAGCCGTCTTCACGCCCGAGTGTTCGTCCGTCAAGCCAGCGAAATTCCAGGGCACCAGCAACTCCGCGCCGAGCATTCGTGGGCGCCGCCCGCACGTCAACGTAGTCGACGCCCTCGGTTCCAAAAGCGTCTGAGTCGCTGCGCCACAGGGCATTCATCGCGCGAACAGCGGCACCGTCCGAGCGCCAATTGTCGCCCATCGTGCGGCACTGGGCCGATGGCATGGAGCGGGCCGCCGCGAGGTAGGCACGCACGTTGGCGCCGCGAAAACTGTAGATGGCCTGTTTGGGATCGCCAATGAGAAATAGGCGGCGCTTTCCTAGAAATGCCGTCGCCAAGACCGACCACTGCGCCGCGTCCGTGTCTTGAAATTCATCCACGAGAACGGCCTCAAAACGATCGCGCATGCGCCGGGCGAGCTCGCCATCGACGCCCCCCTTGGCCATGCTGTCGGCGAGGCGCGAGATGAGGGCATCGAAGGTAATGGTGTGCCGGCGCTCGAGCACTCCCTGAACGCGGTGCCGCACCACGGAAGCAAAACCGGCATAAGGTTCGACCGACGCGTGAAACGTTTCCGCTTGGGCGTAGAGCTCGTCGTAGGCTGCGATAAATGGCCAAAATGACTGGCATTCCACCCCTTCGGCGCCCTTCCACGCGGACTTCACACTGCCCGGCAAAAGGCGCTCACTGGCCGTCACGTCGGACTTCTTGACGCGCACGCACCCGGCCTCCGTCCACGCGCGTACGACACGCAGGGACTTTTCGAGGTAGTCCGGGCGCAAGACGGTGCCCTTGAACTGGCCCTGCGCCACTGCCCGCGTGAGGGCCGCGAGGCAAGGGTTCGTGCGCGGTGCGTCTCCCTCGACGTAGAGTTTTCTGAAAGCACCGACCGAGCGAACGACAGGGGAAAGGCAGCTAAATAGTGAGGCCCACGGCGACGCCTCGAGGGGGTTCGAAGGCGGGGGCGTCGTGCATTCGAACTCAAGGGCCTGGGCACCGATGGCGTCTTGCGCCACGGCGATAAGGTCGTGTCGTTTCAGGTTGAGGGCGTCAAGAATGCGAACGTCGTCGTGGGTGGCGCGAGACCAGAGTTCCGCGAGGGCATCGTTGACGACCTCTTTCACGATCTCGGCCGTGGACTTTGTGAGAGTGAGGCTCGAATCGTGGCCCGACTCGAAGGCAAATTCTTGCAGCATTCGCTGAGAAAAACCGTGGATCGTGCTGATCGCCGCCGCATCAAAAGACTGAATGGCAAGCTTGAACCGGGCGGCGAGCGCGTCGTCGTTGGCCACCTGTTTTCGAATGTGCGCAAGCACTTCATCGGGAGGAGCATTCTCGTCCTCTCGCGGCGCCGCGGGCGATACGAGCGCGCGGTGCGCCGAGGCGATGCGATCGCGGACGCGGGAGCGAAGTTCGCTGGCCGCCGCATTCGTGAACGTCATGGCCAAAATACGGTCGATGGGCACGGCGTACTCGCCCACGAGGCGCAAGACGAGCGACGCCAATTGGTAGGTTTTTCCCGTGCCGGCGCTCGCCTCCAACAGCCACGGTGTGCCCGCCGGAAGGTCGACGATGGGGTTCCAGGGCGCGTAACTCATCGCGCTGAAACCTTCTTGACGGGCGGCTTCGTGTTCGCCGCTGGCGAACCGCCCGCGATGCCCGCCGCTTTCGCTCCCGCAGACCGCGCGTGGAGCAGCGGACCCCACACGGCCATGGCCTCTCGCGCGAGCTCCGCGCTGCGCCCGATGAGGTCTTCCGGGGCGAGGTGCCCGTAGAGCGCGTTGGTGAACGGGTCGGCCTTGGCGCCCGCCCCAAATGAATCTGATTCCCAGGTTTTATCCACGCAGTCTCTCACGATCCGCTCGCATGCGAAGGTGCCACCGGCGTCGCCATCGCCGCTCTTGATGATGGCCTCCGCGATGCTACGGGAGAGCCGCGGCACGCGAAGAAGTGCGCCGCTCCGAGACGACTCGAAGGCAGCCAAAAGGTCGTCGAGGATCGAAGCAGACTCGGTCGGCGTCGGTGCCGAAAGGCGAATGATTCCTTCCGGAGTAACGACGAGCGCCGCCTCCACGGGCTCGTCGCAGGCCCGGGCCACAAGCAGCGTGCACCAGGCTTCGAGCTCCGCATCTTCTGGGTATTTGCTCTGAACAATGTTCGCGAAGACGACCCGTGATGCGTCTGCGACGGACCGAAAAACGTACGGCACCCGGGCCACGACGCAGTGACTCACCGCGCGGTAGGTGTAGGTTGCAGCCATCGTGATCGGAGGCGCGGGGCAGGCTTCATGAAGGGTGTCGAGGGCGTGGCGGAGGTTTTCCACGTGCTCTTTCATGTCCGTGTCGCCCCGGGCACCTGGCGGCGACGTTCCCTCGGCGCGCCCGCGAAGGAGGGCCGCTCGCTCGAACTCTTCGAGGGCATTATCCCGCAAATCGGGATGGAAAACGTCCGTCGAAAGGTGGGCCAGGAGCTCGTGGCGGAGCTCCCACGTTGGCAGATCCTCTCCCTCAAGGGGCTCCCGATCGTTGCGCGTTTCGTAGCTCTCGCGGAGGTGCAGCCCGAGGCGCCCTTGCAGAAGGGCCCGCGGCGCGTTGCGAAGAAACCGCGCGAAGACTTGGCAGTCGAGGTCGCCGGTCCTGGCCTGAGCGACCTGAGCGACCTGAGCGACCTGCGCGGCCTCGGCAGCGTGAACGAGGGGAAACGAACCCGCTCCACCCGTTGCCTGAAGCCCTGCGGGGCTGTGGCCGTGAGGGCCCTGCGCCCTGGAAAGCGCCTGGGAAGACGCGACCCAGACGGGATCAAATGTGCGCGAGCGAAGGGCCCCGAGCGCGGTCATTGCGCCCGGGTCTTTGGCCCAAGGTTGCAGCGCATGGCGTCGCCACGTGGAGGCGTAAGCGGGCCCCATGTGCGCCTCAAGAACGTCCAACAGTTCGTGGCACACCGCGCTCATCGGCGCCTCTTTTCCGCGCTTCTCTTCGAAGCCTGTGCCGAAGAGAAACAATCCGTCGCGGGCGCACATGAGGGCCTCCAGAAACAGATGCCGGTCGAGGTCGGTTCGCGACGGTTCTCCTGGTTTTCTGCTGGCAAACGGGTCCCAACTTGGGGGCTGTCCGGCGCGGGGAAATGCCCCTTCCGACAGGCCCACGATGGCGACGATGCGAAAGGGCACCGAGCGCATGGGCTCCAGGGCGCACACGGTAATGGCCCCGCCGTAGGCCCCGCCGCCCGGGCCGGGGAGGTCGAAGGCTGTTTCCAAAAGTGTCACGATGGCGGCTCTCTCAAGAAGCAACTCCGGCGCGCCCGGGGTACTCTTTTCCGCCGTTGGAAGGAAGCCATCGAGGGCCACGTCGATCGCGCGTCGCCAGGGAAGTTCCACGTCGTTGATGCGCGTTAGCTCAGCGAGCGCCTGCCGAAGGGCGCGCGCCCACGCCGCCCCGGACCTTGGGGCTGCCAAAAAAGTGCTTGCAGTCTGCAGCATGCGCAGCGCGTGGGCGAGGCGTCCGAAGAGGGCGATGCTCTCGCTCGTTCGTAGGGTCGATGGCGTGACCGGACTCGCGTTCGTGTCGCCGTAGACGGGGAGGGCACCTTGGTCGTCCGTGAGGGTTCCGAGGGCGAGGCGCTCAAGAGCGAATGCCACGGTATTTTGCTGGCTATGAGGCTGACCGTGCGACTCTCGATCGGCGGCATCCCAGCCCCATCGAAGGCCACTTTCGCTCATCAGAGAGCGAACCTCGGGAAGGTCTTCGTCGGCGATTTCGAAGGCTTGACGCACGGGCCCTAGGGCGAACAAATCGAGAAGCGCCGAGGCGGTCACGCGCGAACCCGCGAGGGTCAAAAGGCGCACCAAAGTTTCCGCGAGAGGGTTCTCCACGCGCAGGCCCAAATCCGACACGTTCACCGGCAGGCCGTGCCCCGTTTCACCTGGAATTCCCCTAGCAAAAACCGCCTGGAGCAGAGGGCCAAACGTGCCCACATCGGGACTCATCACGAGCACGTGCCGAGCCTCCAAACTCGGGTCTTCGGCGAACCGTTCGAGCAACGTGTCGCGGACCGCCTCGCATTGACGAAGCGCGCCGTGGCACGAGTGAACTTGCACCGAAGAACAACCTTCGAAGCGCGCCCACGGCAGCACGCGGCTGTCGCCCATCGGTGCTGCGTCGAGGATAAATTGTTGCAAGGTTTCGAGCAGCGTTGTGGGCGGCGGGGCAGGGCTCTCGGCGGCGGCGGGCGGGTCTTCGTTGTACGAGTCTTCTTCGAGCCACGCCTGCAAATCGCGGCTCACCAGGCCATTGGCGGCGAGGATCGGATTGGCGCTGTCGAGGGCGCGCAGGGCCGCTTCACGGTCGTCGGCGCGGGTCGCTTTTGCCGCCGCACGCCGGTGTTCGTCGCGGGTGCGATCGTCGCCGATCCACTCCCGCGTGGGCACCAACATAAAGAGATGCACCGGCATGTGAGCGGCAAGGACGCGCACGTGGTGGCGATCGTGGGGCGAGAGCGACGAGATGCCAAAGATGGCCAGCGGTCGCTTGAAACCGCGGGGCGACCGCGACTGCAACGAGGCGAGAAGTTGGGCCGTCGAAGGCGCGGTTTCATGTGCATGCAAAGTGCACATAAGATGGGCGAGCCACCGGTGAGAATCTGGTGCAAGTGATTGAGATTGCAGCCATTTTAGAGACTCTTGTGGCCTGTCCGCCACGAGTCTTTCGAGGGTGCGCGCGGCCTCTTGGGCGAAGGCGTACTCCCGCGACGACACGGGCGTGCTCGCTTCGCCCACAAACGGTGCCACGTGTTTGAACGCGGGTTCGTTTCGAGCGGCGCGCATCGCCGAAAGGACGTCGAGAGCGAACGACGGCGACGTCCACGAGCCCGGTCGCCGCGCGTCGGTATCGTCCCAGAAACGCGTTTGCGGATTCGGCTTAGCACCGCTCAATAACTCGCGCACACTTCCGCGAAGGGCCGCCCTCGCTCCAGGAAACGCTAGGTTTCCGCACATGCCCAGATCCGACGCAAGCTCTTGCCGCAGCCACCGTTCGATGTGACGACTGCCCACGGCAATGGGCAACGGTGTGAACGGATCGGCCGGTGCTCGCTCGCGCACAAAGGTTGCGAGCGCATGAACGAGGGTTTCGACGCGCGGGTGGCGGCACACGTAAAGAGCCATTGGAGGCCGAGTATGCCGCATTGCGCGCGTGCCTTGTCGGCCGCGGATGGCGCTTCACGGATTTCGAGACGAGGAACCGATGACACGCGGCTCATCTCGTGCTGCGGTGCCCGTGATGGACGCCTTTGCCGTTTCCGCGTGGGCTAATTCTCTGGGTATTTCCCCGGAGGCCGTCGCGCTGTACCTCGCGAGCGACGTCATCGATCTTCACATCGACTCGTTCATTTGGTCGCGCATTTTCGGTTACGATCTGACCAAGCGTCACGACCTCGGGCCCCTCGGCGGTCGCTATTTTCGTCAAGTGGATTTCCCGCGCATACGCGAAGCGCACGTCACCGGCGCCACGTGGGTCGTGACAACGAACATCGCGCGCAAGGCACCGTGGCGCGCGCGCACTCTTTTTCGCAACCTGGAAAAGTTGTGCAGCACGTTCGCGAAGGTCGATGGCGAGTTTGCGATCGTGCGTAATACAGCGGAATACCGCGCTGCTCGCGCCCAGGGAAAACACGGCGCGTTCATTGGGGTGCAGGGCGGAAACGCCTTCGACGAGAACCTCGCTTTTCTTGAAGCCGTGCCCGATGGGCTCATTCTTCGGGTGACCCTCGTGCATCTTTCCACCTCGAAAATGGGCGTCACCAGTTCCCCTCTGAGCCTCGGTGCGACGGGCGGGCTCACGCATTTTGGTCGCGAGTTTGTCGAGCGCCTCAACGCTCGCAAGGTATTTGTGGACCTCGCCCACGTAAGCCGCGAGGGGTTTTTCGACGCCGTTGCCGTCCACGACAAAAGCCAGCCACTCCTCGTGACGCACACGGGCGTGAGCGGCGTGTTTCCCCATTGGCGCAACCTCGACGACGAGCAAATTCGCTCGATTGCGCACACCGGCGGCACCATCGGCATTATGTACCAATCGGGCTTTCTCGGCCCGTCCACCTTCAACGGCCGGGCCTCGCTCATCGTCGATCACCTCGAACACGTGGTCAACGTGGCGGGCGAAGATCACGCGTCGCTCGGCAGCGACTGGGACGGAATGATCGTGCCGCCAACGGACATGCCCTCGTGCCTCGAACTTCCGAAACTCGTTCAAATCATGCTCGACCGAGGCTTTTCGCCGGAGCGCATTCAAAAGATTCTCGGAGGCAATTTCTTGCGCGTCGTGAGCGCCTTGCGCGGGTAAAGATTACGGCGATCCAGCGACGCCTTCGAGGGGCGGCGGCACCTCATTCGTGAACCATTTCCGGCGCCGATGATTGCGCGTTATCCAAGGAAAATCCCTATGTTTCGCACCTTTTGTCTCGTTCCCCTTCTCGCCCTCGCGGCAGCGTGCAGTGGCACCAACGCGGGCACGGCAGGCACGCCAGGCACGGCAAGCCACGGGGCAGGCACGCCCGCGCACACCGACCCCTCGAAGTGGCCCGGTGAGTGTTCGAAGCCTCTGCCCACAACGAAGGTATCGCTGCCAAAAGACGACACCATCCACGCGGACGACGCCGAGTGGTGGTACTGGACGGGCCATCTCCAAACCGCCGACGGCCGTTGGTTTGGCTTCGAAGAGGTATTTTTCCGAATCATTCGCCAGGGCGCGCGCGGGGTCATGGTGCACTCGGCCTTGACCGACGTGCAGGGTCAGAAGTTTTACCACCGCTCAAACCTGTCGCTCACGGAGCTCCCGCCCACACCGAACGGCTTCGATTACGCTTCGTATGCGCAGACCGCGACCGGCGGCGACGGCCACGACACGCTGCACGGCGAAGGGCAGGGGTACGCGTTTGACCTCGCGCTTGACCACACCAAGCGTGCCACGCTTCAGCACGGTTTGGGCTACACCGACTACCCGTTTGGCGGGTACACGTATTACTATTCGCGTGAGCGCATGGCGGTCACGGGCACGGTGGTTGTGGGCGACACCGCGCTGGCGGTCACGGGCACGGGCTGGTTCGATCACCAATACGGTGATCTGTCGAGCGCGGTAACCAAGGGTTGGGACTGGTTCGCTTTTCAGCTCGACGATAACCGCGAAATCATGCTTTTCGTCGTTAAAGACGGCGCAACTCCTGTGGTTGTCGGCGCATCCATGACCGACGCGAACTGCGTCACCACTGAGCTAAAGCCCGCGGATTTCGAGATTATTCCCACGGGCACATGGAAGAGCCCGCATACAGATTGTACCTATCCCCAGGGGTGGAAAGTTCGTGTGAAAGACATGAACTTCGTGGTGTCGCCGGTCATGCCGGACCAAGAAGTGTACAAATCGATGCCGATCTACTGGGAAGGCGCCGCAACCGTGAGCGGCAGCGCCACCGGTCGCGCGTACGTAGAGCTGTCGGGTTACTGCGAGGTTTCGACCACACCGCGGCCATGACCGGCTGCTGCGGGACTCGTACTCCTTCTCACTCGTTTCGTCCGTGTACCTTCCGGGCTACTTCTCGTTCAACACAAACACGCCGTCCGGATCGATGTCGCCGCTTCGCAAACAGAGCGCGATATGGTCGATGTACGCGTGGGCCGTGGCGTCTTCCGGGTGCATGCTGGCCACGTGCTCAAAGCGCATGTGGGCCTCGTTCATGCGGCCCTCGCGAAAGGCCTCCACGGCATCCTGAAATTCCTCAAGGCTTTCCGTCTTTTTGCGTTGCATAGCCGGGGCCTCGGCGTCGAGCAGTTCAAACAGTTTGATGGGCGCTCTGCGGCCTTTGAGGCGCACATCTCCGAGCGCGCGCCAGGTAAACGGCTCGTCTTGGGCGGCCTTTCGCACCGTATCGGTGACGAGGACCCGCGCGCCAAAAAACTTGCTTGCGCCCTCCACGCGGCTCGCAATGTTGACGGCATCGGACAGCACCGTGGCCTCGAAACGCTCGGGTTCACCCAGGGTTCCGAGGCGTGTGCGGCCGACGTGAATGCCTGTGCCAATGTGCATGTCGTTTAGGCCGTCCAGGGCGTGGTGCATCGCGATCGCCGCGTGGACTGCCGCCACCGGCGACATCGGAAAGATGGCCAACACCGCGTCGCCGATGTATTTATCGACAAATCCGCTATGCGTGCGAATAATGGGCCCAATGATGCCGAAGCAGCGGTTCAACCATTCGAATGTATCTGCGGGCGATAGCAGTTCAGCCTTCGTGGTGAAGCCGCGTACGTCGGAAAAGGAGATGGTCAGATGCTGCTCCACCGCGTCGCCGAGGCACACCTCGGTCATGTCTTCGTGGCCCAGGAGGCGAATGGTTTCTTGCGGAATAAACCGGCGCATCGCGACAGACGCCCGGGCCACCCGCAAGTGGGTGTGCAGTCGCGCGAGGAGCTCGCCCCTCGTGATCGGCTTGTGAACAAAGTCGTTCGCCCCGGCACTGAAACCCTCGACAATGTCTTCTACCTGGTTTTTTGCTGTCAGCAAGAGCACGGGCACGTCGGCGGCGCTCACCGCTTTTCGCAACGTGCGGCACACGTCGTAGCCGCTCATGCCCGGCATCATCACGTCAAGAAGCACGAGATCGAAGGGCCCCTCGTTCTCAAATCGGGCCAAGGCTTCCGCGCCCGAGGCAGCTTCCACGACCCTAAACACGCTGTTTTGCAGGTGCTCGGTCACCACAAACCGGTTCAAACGGTCGTCGTCGACCACCAAAATGGCCGCGGCCCGAGGCTGCCGACCGCCGTAAAACGTGGGGACTTGGCTTCGCGCCGATCCAATCGGAATGGGCACCGCCGTCGCTACGAGCAGCTTGCTGTACGTTGCTGCATTGGCAACTGGCACATATTGTGTTAGAATGTCGATGCGTCCGGCGGGCGCGACCGGAACCATGGCGGCAATGGGCGCAAGCCGTGCGCGCGAGGCCCGGGCGGCCTCATCGGTGAAAATGGCACCGCTCGCCTCGGCCGCGTGAAAGAGAAGGGCCACGGTGGTGCCCGCGCCGAGGGCCGAGTCAATC
>CAMCKZ010000032.1 GCA_945875545.1 Polyangium aurulentum
GTCTGCATTTTACGATCGACCCCTCGGGTCCTGCTCAAGGGGCCAAAGGCAACGCGTGGCCCTCGCGCAGGCCCTCATCGGGGGGACGTCCGTCATCCTGCTCGACGAACCGACGACGGGGCTCGACGAAAAAACGTGTCGCGGGCTCAGCGACCTTCTGCGCGCCCGCGTGGAGCAGGGAGCGCTCGTCGTCGTGTCCACCCACGACCGCGTCTTCGCTCAAGAAATAGGTGCAGACTTCATCGATATGGAAGCCTTCCGTCCCTCACGAGCGACGCAAAAAAAGCCGTAGCAACGCTGGCACCCGCAAACGGAATCGCGTGGGTATTATCAGGAAATAGTGGCGCCAGAATGCGCGCATTTCCGAGGGCCGACTCCTCCCGCTGCTCCTGCATTTGGGTCAAGACGAGGCCGTCGAAGTTAAGCCCCATCGCGGCGGCCGCAAGTCGCGTGGCGCGCACGTCGTGGATAACGCCGAGACGGTTCACCGCGACCAAAAAATGCGCGTGCGCGCCGATGCGGGTCACCACATCGGCGTTGGAAAGCCCATCGTCGAACGGCGAAAAAAGGCCCCCCGCGAGTTCGAGAATGATCACCCCCGAGAAGCGCTCCCGGAGCGCGATAAACTGCTCCACGAAGAGTGCCGCCGAGACGCTCTCGCCCGCGCGATGGGCCGCCTCGCTGGGTGCCAGCGGCGCGGAAAAGCACCGCGTCGCGAAGCCCAAATCCGCCGGACTTCGCGTCGACGACTGCGCCAGCGCCACCTGGTCATCGCCGAATACCGTGGAAAAACCCGACTCAAACGGCTTCAGTCCGCACACTTCTACTTGCGCCCGGAGCGCCCGTGCCATGGCGCACGCGACGTAGGTCTTTCCAACATTCGTGCCCGTGCCGCTCACCACCAAAACGCGCGCGCTCATGCCAAGCCCCCGAGCGCGGCGACCAATCTCTCGACGTCATCATCGGTGCAGTCTGCACGCAATGTCAAACGCAGGCGCGCGGTATTCTCGGGCACCGTGGGAGGCCGAATCGCGACCACATGAAATCCTCGCGCGCGCAGCGAGGCCGACGCCGTGAGGGCCCTGTCATTGGTACCGAGGACGACGGGAACAATGGGTCCGTGGCCAAGCACCGAAAGGCCAGACGGACAAGACCCTCGAACACGCGCACTCATGGCGGCGAGACGCACGCGAGCCCCGTTTGCAGCGCGCACGAGGCCCACGCGGCGGGCCAGAACGGCGGCCATTTGGGGCGACATCCCCGTGGAAAAAACAAAGGACCGGGCGCGGTTCCACAGCCAATCGAGCAGCAAATGCGGCCCCGCGACGAACGCGCCGGACCCGCCTAACGCCTTGCCGAAGGTGCCAATGAGTATGTCGGGTACGACGCCGCATCCAGCGCACAGCCCTCGACCATCCGGACCAAAGACGCCAAGCGCATGCGCCTCATCCACCATAAGTACCGCAGAATACTCATCGCATACGTTACGCAGACGTGGCAAATCGGGGGTATCGGCGTCCATGGAGAACCACGACTCTGTGACGACCATGGCCCGGCGGTGCGGGATCGTGGCCAGCGAAAGTTCGACAGCGGCTGCATCGAGGTGCGGAACGACGACGACCCTCGCGCGCGACAATCGGCAGCCGTCGATGATCGACGCGTGATTCTTTTCGTCGCTCACGATCAAATCGCCGTCTGCCATCAGCGCGCCAATAACCCCAACGTTGGCGGCGTATCCCGAGGAAAAAACCAGCGCATCCTTACACGAAAGCCAATCGGCAAGCGCGCGTTCCAGGTCTTCGTGGTGGGCCGTGTCGCCGGTCACAAGCCGCGACGCACCGGCACCCCAGGGCGCGGGCGGCATGTCATCGAGGCCCGCGACGGAGCCGCCGAGGCCCAAATAATCGTTCGACGACAAGTTCACGAGGCCGTCAGGAACGCGCGACCGACGAACCCGTCGCGCGCTCGCCGCGTCGAGTGCCCCGAGGGATTCCGTAAGAAACGCGAGAGCGTCGCCCATGGTTTTAGGCCCCGCGTGCCCTAAGGCGCTTCGACGTGCAGCAGCGCCTCATCGACCCGCGCGATGGCGGCGATCACGGTTTCGCGCGAACGCTGTTCCACTTGCAGGCGTCGGCCGCGCTCGGCAACGAGCTCGTCGGCGAGGGCGAGGGCCGCCAAAAGCGCCGCTTCGACGGGGTTGGTTCGCTGCGAATTCGCGCCGAGGTTCAGCTTCTCTTCGACGATCGCCGCGAGCTCCAGGAGGTGCTCATCAGGCGCCGTAGTCGCCAGCCGAAGCACCTGTTTTCCCACCGTTAGCTCGACGCGTCGTGACACTCCGCCACGCTAACACGGCCAAGAAGGGCCAAGCGACCAAACAGCCCGTACGAAGACGCTTGCGGAATCGTAGGAAAAAAGCCTAGCGTGCACCGCGTCCGCAGCCATGCGGGCTCAATGAAGTAGAGGTTAGTTCAAATGGCAACCGGTCTGGTCAAATGGTTCAATGCTTCCAAGGGTTTCGGATTTATCGTCGCCGATGACGGGGGCGAAGATGTGTTCTGCCACCACAGCGCGCTGATGGTTGAAGGGTACCGAACAATCGACGAGGGAAGCCGCGTCGAGTTCGAGCTCGCTAAGGGGCCTAAGGGCCTTCAGGCGCAGAACGTCCGTCATATCGGCTGAAGATCCCCCGCGGATTCTAGAGTCGTTCAGGGCCGTCTCCGGCAACGAGGCGGCCCTTTTTTTGTGCCTCTTTTGTGCCGCTTTTGTGCCGCTGTGTGCGGTCCCCTCGGCGGAAGCGAGCAAAAAGCCATGACAATGTACCCCAACTACCTGGCGTTCGCCCGCGCACACTTCGGAACGGCGCGCTTTAACTTTGCGCTCTCCGGCGAACATCGCGCCGCTTGTTTGCGCGAACCCGACGCCGCGGGCCGACCCGGTGCCGTAGAGGAATTGAGGCGCGCCCTCGCCGATTTTTTGTCGCGCGATGCGTCGGAGGTTGTGCCGTGCCTCGGCGCCTCGCAGGCCATGAGCCTCGCCGCCGCTTGCCTCAAGGGCGAAAAGAGCGTTGCCGCGTTGGAGTCGCCGATCTACGAACCCCTGCGTTTCGCCTTCGATTCCGCGCACGGGCCTCGTGTTTCGATCGAACGCGCCGCGCGTGACGACTACGCGCTGCCCCGCACGCTCGATGCATCTGTGCAGAATGCAGATATTATTGTTTTGACCAATCCGAACAATCCAACCGGTGCCGCCACGAGCGACGAAGCGTTGAAGGAGTTGCTTTCGGGCTTTCGCGGCAGCGTGGTCGTCGACGACGTTTACGCGCCCTTCGACGACTATTTGATCGATGGAAAGTGGCCCGGGCGGGCCCGCGATTTGCACCCTAACGCATGGGTCCTCGGGAGTCTCACGAAGGCCTTCGGTGTAGGGCCGTACCGCGTGGGCTGGCTCATCGTGCCGCCCGAGGCGCGGGCCGCAGTGGACGAACAGATGGTTCGCGCGGTCGGTGAATTGCCCGCGGCGTGGGCAACGAGCGCGCTGCAAATTCTGGAGCAAATTCCAGCAGTTGCGCGGGAGATGAAGTCCACGTTGGCGGAGCGAAAAAGCGTCGTTGTCGGGGCCCTTCAAGCGGTGCCGGGCCTCGATGTTTTCGTCCCCGCGCGCGGCCCGTATTGCTGGGTACGACTGCCGGAAATCAACGACGTCTTCGCGCATGTTCAACGGTGGGCTCGCGAAGACGGCCTCGTCGTTTCACCGGGACTCTTTTTCGGCGCCCCGCACGGTATGCGCGTTTCCTGGACAGCTCCCTTGGCGCAATTGCGGTTGGGCACCCCGCTCCTCCAGACGCGCCTTCGGGAGTTGATTGGGAGCAAGTGACGCTGGGCATCCGTGCGTTATGCACGTAATGTCAGGGCGTGAACGATCTGCGAATTTTCCCCCTCGGTGGCCTCGGCGAGGTCGGAATGAACTGCTTGGCCCTCGAGCAAAATGGGGAAATTCTGCTCATCGACGCGGGCGTTACCTTCGACTCGCGCGGCCTCGGCCTCGACGTGGTGCACCCTGATTTCGCCTGCCTGGATCGCTTTGACGGCCGCATCAAGGGCCTTGTGCTGACCCACGCCCACGAAGACCACGTGGGTGCCGTGCCCTATCTCTTGGATCGTTTCGATATTCCCGTGTACGGGCCTGCGTATGCTCTTGAGCTGCTCAAGAGCCGTCGTCGGGAACACCCTATCCTTGACGACATGAAGGCCGAGGAGATCGCTCCGGGCTCTCGCGTTCGCGTCGGGTCTTTTGAAGTTGAGGCGATTCGCGTCGCCCATTCGATCGCCGACGCCCTGGCGTTCGCCATTCGCACGAACGGCGGAACGGTGGTTCACACAGGGGATTTCCGCTTCGATGGCACCCTCGCGCCGACCGAGCAGCTCGACATCGCTCGGTTTCGCGCTCTCGGAAAAGAGGGCGTGGCGCTGCTCATGAGCGACTCCACGAACGTCGATGTTGAGGGCGACACGGTCGGCGAGGGCGAGGTGGCCGAACGGCTCGAAAGCCTCGTAGCGAAGCAAACGGGCGGCGTCATACTCGGTATGTTCGCGTCCAATACGTCGCGTATGAAGCGTATAGGTAAGATTGCTACAGCGACGGGCCGGCGCATTGTGCCCTTGGGGCGGAGCATTGTGAACCACTTGCAGATTGCACGCAGGCTCGGTTACCTGCCGTGGCCCGAGGAGCTTCTGTGGCCACCGGATCGCATTGGCGAGCTTCGGCGAAACCAATGGCTCGCTTTGGCCACAGGCACGCAAGCCGAGGAATATTCGGCACTTCAGCGCATCGCGAAGGGCCAGCACCACCAGGTCAAGCTCGCGGGCGGCGACGCGGTCATTCTTTCGAGTCGGGTGATTCCGGGCCACGAGCTCGCGGTCACCGAGATGATCGGCGGACTGCTCCGTCAGGGCGTGGAGGTCATTACGGCGGGCGATGATCCCCTCGTGCACGCGTCGGGCCACGCGTCTGCACCCGATCAACGCCGCATGATCCAAGAGACGATGCCCGCGGCTTTTCTACCGCTGCATGGTACGCGCATGCACTTGGAAAAGCACGCCAAGCTAGCGCGCGCCGAGGGAATTCGCTCGGTTTTGGTGGCCGAAGATGGCGATCGCGTGCGCTTCGATGGCAGCCAACTCAGTCCCGATTTTCATGAAAAAGTTGGGCGCACGTGGCGCGCTCACGGGCGGGTGCTCGCGGAGTCGCTCCTCGACGATCGCCGTCTTCTCGCCGCCGAAGGTTTGGTTGTGGCGATTTTGCATGTGCCGTCCGGGGGCGCCTCGGGCGCGCAGTTGGTCCTCGTGTCGCGGGGCGTTTTTGGGTCCGCGGCGATGGACCGCGAGGCTTCGGTGCTCGCGAAAGAAGAGGTGCGCCAGGCGCTCGCAGCCGCCTCACGGGAGGGCCGCGAATCCCTGGATGCCGCCACGAAAGACGCGGTTCAACGGGGCGTGCGTCGTGCGGTGCAGAAGGTCGCGGGTTACCGGCCCACGGTGCACTTGGAGATTGTGCGCGAGGCCTAAAAAAAGCCAACGACCCCGGCGCGAAACTGAGGGTATCCTTCGGTCCATGACTGCCGCACGCGCGCGAAATAATCTGGGTCAGTCGGTCGTCCCCCCGAAACTGTCCGGTGCCCCGACCGTTGATGAAATGCGCATTCGCCTCGGAGGTCGGGCACGCACCGTCGCCCGCGCGGGCGAGCTCGTCTCCTTCGTCGAGGCGGGCGAAACGCGCATTGGCGTCATTGTGGCGAGCGCCGGTGCCTGCGTCGACGTGTGGATCGTCCCTGCGGACCTGCGCCGAATCCCGCCCGCGGACTTGCACCACTGCGATGGCCCCGCGGGCCGCGACCTTCAAGAAGTGGTCATGAGTCTCAAGATCTTCGCTTCCCTGTGGGAAGGGCAGCGGGTCCTCATCGCGAGCCGATATGGCGGCTCGATCACGGCCACGGTGCGCCATAAATGCCGCTACGGGGCCATCGTTGTGCGCGACGACGGCGTGGTGATGGGGGCCGGATTTCGCGCGCTCTTCCCGGCGGGCGGCGCGGCGTGCTGATGGCTCGCAAGTAATTGAATTTGTAGTGGTTTTTGGCCGCAGGCGTGCAGCGGTGTGAACGAGCCCGGCGCTAGGTCACAACGATGCGCGCGAAGCGCCGCTGCTTGGAGCCAACACGTACGAGGTATGTGCCACGTGCAAGCGTCATCTGCGCGTCGGCTGTGCGGCAGCTATCGACCTCCACTCCGCCCTGTTCCACGAGACGACGACCTTCGCTCGTGCTCTTTACGAGCCCCGCGACCGAGAGGGCCTTCGCGAGCCAAACTCCTGCACCGGACGACTCGATGATGACCTCGGGCACGTCGTCGGGCACGGCGTCGCCGGAGTACACGCGCTTGAATTCGGCCTCCGCGCTGGCCGCATCTTCGGCCGAATGAAACCGCGCGATCATCTCTTTGGCGAACAGCGCCTTGACCGCCATGGGGTTCGGTGCCGTGCGGCGAAGCTCGGCGACCTCTTCGCTTCCCCGCGTTGAAAGCAGCTCGAAGTACCGCCAGATCACCTGGTCATCGACTTGCAAAATCTTGCGGAACATTTCCGCCGGCGCCTCGCGAAGCCCCACGTAGTTCCCCGTGCTCTTCGACATTTTTTTTCCAACGACGCGCAGCGTGTCCGGGTCAATCTTGGCGTCGGTCCCCTCCAAGATTGGCACGGTCAGCACCACCTGCCCGCGTTGCCCGTATTTTCCCTGGAGATCGCGGCCCATGAGCAGGTTGAACAGCTGGTCGGTGCCGCCCAATTCCACGTCGCTCCGGAGGGCCACCGAGTCGTAGCCCTGGAGCAATGGGTACAGAAATTCGTGCTGCCAAATGGGCCTGTTGTCGGCGTGACGCGCGGCGAAGTCGTTGCGCTCGAGCATGCGCGAGACGGTTTGCTTGGCGAGAAGTTCAACCAATTCGAAACTCGTCATGGCCCCGAGCCACTCGCTGTTGAAGCGCACTTCTGTTCGCTCTGAGTCGAGTATGCGAAAGGCCTGGTCGGTGTACGTGGTAGCCGCCGCGAGCACTTCTTCGCGCGTCAGGCGCGGACGCAAATCGTTCTGGCCCGTCGGGTCGCCGACGAGGGCCGTGAAGTCTCCCACCAGCAAAATCGCTTGGTGCCCGAGGTCTTGGAACTGCCGCAATTTTGTCAGCAGCACCGCGTGACCCAAATGCAAATCGGGCCGCGTTGGATCGAAACCGGCCTTGACCCGCAGCGGCACACCGGACGTTTCGGCCTCGCCCAAACGGAGCGCAAGCTCAGCGCCCAGGGGGTTGTCGACGACTCCGCGCGTCAGGATCGCAAGCTGCTCGGACACCGGAAGGAAAGCCGTCATGGCTCCCCTTCTAACGCCATTTTGTGTTCGCCGAAAAGCGACTGGACGCGACTTCAGCGTGCGCGGGCGGAATCGCGGTCGGCGTTCGAATCGGGCGGGCTCGCGTCGTCGGTTAGGATGGCGTGTTTCTCGCGGGCGCCGTCAATTCGCTCGCGGAGCGCCTTTGCGACCTTAAAAAACGGGGACCTCTTTTTTGCCACCTGCACCACTTCGCCCGTGCGCGGATTGCGGCCGTCGTAGGCTTCGTAATTGCGCACCACGAAGGACCCAAATCCGCGAAGCTCGACGCCCTCTCCGCAACGAAGCCCCTCATTCATCGCGTCGAAGATTCCCTGCACGAGCAATGCGGCCTTCGCCTTTGGGATGTTGGCCTTCGCGGCAACGGCATCAATGAGTTCGCTCTTGGTCATAGCCCGCAAGATTAGCCAACTCAGCAGGAATTACCAGATACATACGCGCGATTCGCAAGCAAAAAGAACGCGGTCCCGGTGCCGCGCCGGTGCCAAAGTCCCCGGTCAAAAAACCCCGTAGTCGGCGGCACAAAGCAACGATAAGTGCTTGCGCCATGCGGTTTCGCCTGCGTCATAATTTGGCTCTTGTTGCCCTGGCCGCAGGGTCGAACGCGTCTCCTGCGCTGGCCCGCGCCGACGAACCGGCACCCGCGCGCGGCGGTGCCAGTGAGTCGCTGCTGCGCCCCACCGAGCCCGTAGAAGCCGCGCCGTTGCCCCAGAAGGCCGCTGTGACGCCTCCAAGGCTGCTGTCCGACACCGGGGTTAGCTACCCCGCGGAAGCCCTCGCACAGGGCTTCTACGAGGCAACAACGGTGCTCCTCAAGGTCGACGTCGATGCGACGGGCGCGGTGACGAAAGTCGAAGTGGAAACCCCGCGCGGCCACGGCTTCGATGAGGCTGCGGTCGCCGCGGCAAAAGAGCTCAAATACGAGCCCGCGAAAAGGGGCGATCGGGCCATCGCGTCGCGTTGGCGCCACGCGTATTCGTTTGAAGTTCCGCTGGCGCGCCTCGATGGCTTCGTGCGCACAGCATCAAGCGATCGCGGCCTCGCAAGCGTCACGGTGCGTCTCGAACGCGACGGCGAAGCTCCCGTTTTGACCGTGACCGATGGCACCGGGCACTTCGCGTTTGGCGCGCAGGCGCGAGGCCCCGTTCATCTCGTTGCAGCGGTGCCGGGTTTCGACGAGGTCGTCGTCGACGAGACGCTCATTCCGGCGCAGGAGACGAGCCTGACCATTCGCCTCGAACGCGCCCAAGCCGCCGCGCCGAAGACCGCGAAAGACGACTCCGGCGCCGCGTTCGAAGAGATCACCGTGCGCGGGCAGAGGCCGCCGCGCGAGGTCACGAAGCGCACCCTCGAAAAGCGCGAACTCGAGCGAATTCCCGGCACAAACGGCGACGCTCTTCGCGCCATTCAGAGCCTTCCCGGGGTCGCCCGCCCGCCAGGTTTGGCCGGTCTTCTCATCGTTCGCGGCGCCCCCCCAAACTCCACAAACGTCTTCGTCGACGGCACGCTGATCCCGCTCGTCTACCACTTCGGCGGCCTGTCGAGCGTGGTGCCCACCGAGATGATCAGCCGCATCGATTTCTACCCCGGAAACTTCAGTGCCCGCTACGGGCGCGTGACCGGCGGCATCGTCGATGTGGGGCTTCGCGCACCTCGCGTCGACAAGCTCGCGGGCATGACCCAGGTCGATCTCATCGACGCCCGCAGCGTGGTCGAAGGCCCCATCGCCGACACGGGTTGGAGCTTCGCCCTCGGGGCAAGGCGCAGCTACGTCGACGTGTGGCTCAAGCCCGTGCTCGAGGCCGCGGGATCCGGCGTCAGCACAGCCCCCGTTTATTACGATTGGCAGGCGGTGGTCGAGCGCCCGCTTCCGCAAAAAGGCCGGCTAAACTTCGCTTTTTATGGCTCCGACGACCGCCTCGAAATTCTCATCAAATCCGTCAATGGGAGCGATCCGTCCATTGGTGGAGGCCTCGGGCTGCACACGGCATTTTGGAGATTGGCTGCAACCTACAAGCAATCTCTCGGAGAGAAAACCGACCTGTCGATGGTGCACGCCATCGGTAAGAACACCATCGAGTTCAACCTCGGAGACAACGCGTTTCAGCTCGACGGAATGCCGCTCACAAACCGTGTAGACCTCACGCATAAAATTTCGCCGGGAACCACCCTCGACGCGGGTCTCGATATGCTGTGGCAGCCCTACGACATCTTCGTCCGGCTTCCGCCCCAGCCTCGGCCCGGGGAGCCCGCCGATGGACCGGGCCTTTCCCGCGAGTCCCGTACCGTGCGCACCTCTGCGTCGATCTATCGCCCCGCCGCCTTCGTGGAGCTCTCATTGCAGCCCGCAACTGGAACGCGTATTGTGCCAGGCATACGCGTTGATTACTCGCGCGATACGAAATCGTGGGACGTGAGCCCGCGCTTCAGCGCTCGCCACGAACTCGCGCGCGAGCACCCCAAGACGATCATCAAGGGCGGGGCCGGGCTCTTCACGCAACCGCCGCAACCTCAGGAAACAAGCTCGGTTTTCGGTCAGGCGGGCTTGACCTCCAATCGCTCATATGGATATTCCATAGGGGTCGAACAAGACCTTTGGCGCCCCGTCGAGATCTCGCTGGAGGGCTTCTACAAGAAGCTCGATAACCTCGTGGTGGCCCGGTACGGCAACGCGGGGGTGGGAACCGTTTACGGACTCGAAATGCTCCTGCGCTACAAGCCCGACGAGCGCTTCTTTGGGTGGCTCGCGTACACGCTGTCGCGCAGCGCGGTACAAGACCGCCCCGGTGAGCCCGAGCGCTTGGCGCAGTTCGATCAAACGCACATTCTCACGGCCCTCGGAAGCTGGCGCCTCGGCGGCGGGTGGGAGCTCGGCGGGCGCATGCGCGTCGTCTCCGGCAGCAACACGACGCCCAGCGCTTACGGTTTTTTCGACGGCAACAGCGCGGTCAATCTTCCGGCGCAAAGTTACCCGCCGTTCGGCGAGCGGCTGCCACTTTTTCACCAATTCGATATCCGTGTAGACCGCACGTGGACCTTCGCGTCGCACAAGATCGATGTGTACCTCGACCTGCAAAATGCCTACAATTCGCCCAACTCCGAAGGCGTTTCTTACAATTACAATTACACGAAGCGCAGCTACGCGGGCGCGCTTCCCATCTTGCCGAGCATCGGTGCCCGCGTCGATTTTTAGCTCCAGGACCCGACCATGATCCGAACACTCTTTCGCTCCGCGGTTGCCGGCGCGGCGCTGATTTTGCTCCCGTCTTGCGGCGGCGGATTCGATCCCGCGAGCAAGATTCAGAGCGTGCGCGTTCTAGGCCTTCGCGCCGATAAACCCTACGCGAAACCCGGCGATACGGTGACCCTCGAGGTCCTCGCGGTGGACCGGCGGCCGGAGGAAAAACGCCAACGGCCCATGACCGTATTTTGGCTCCCGCTCGTCTGCACCAATCCGCCAAACGACGCGTATTACGCGTGCTTTACGCGGGCTGCGAAACTGACCTCCCCGACCGGCGAGCCCACTCCGGGTGCAGGGGCGGGCGGAGCGGATGGGGCCGCAGACATCACGGCGTTGGTGGCAAAAGGACAGAGTTTTTCCTACAAAATACCGGGCGACGCGGTCTCCAGTCATGTCAAAGTGCCCGGGGCAAACGGGGACTATGGAATATCCATAGTGTTCTACATGGCCTGCGCGGGCCGCATCCGATTGGCCTCGCGCGACGAGGCTTCCGCGAACCCGCAGCAGGTTCCCATTCAGTGCGTCGACGACGACGGGCAAGCTCTTGGCGCCGACGACTACGTGCTCGGATTTTGGCGCACGTTTGTTTACGATGATCGCCCAAACGCGAACCCGCTCATCGACAACGTGCTCTTGAAGACAGACGTGATTGGCCCCGGCGCCGCAGTCGCGATAACGCCCTGCGCCGACGGCAGCTCGGGGCAGTGCAAGGGTGCCGAGGTCAACGTCGTGGTTCCCGCGTCCAGTCAGGAAGACAAGCCCTACGATCCCGATGCGCCGCGCGAACGCATTTGGGTCGCGGCGTTTTCCGACGTGGCGTCGGTCGGTGGCGCGCAACAACTCCTTTACGACACGAAGGCCGGGGCCATTCGCGACAACCCCGTGAGGGTCACGGCGACAAGCGGAGACCTGGGAAAAAGCGGCACACTGTGGCTCGTCGTTCACGACAGCCGCGGAGGCGCCACGTGGACGACCGTGCCTCTTCTCGTGACCGCGGCTCCGTAATGGGTCGGGGCCTTTCGCCCGTTTGGCACCCTCGGTTCCGGGCGCGCGTGGTTGCCGCCTGCATCGCGGTTTGCATCGGTGCGGCACCGGCTTTCGCCCTTGCCGCATGCGACGCAGCACCGATGGAAGGACGCGCACTGCACCCCCTTGATAAGTCCGATGTGGGCGAACCCTTCGACGCGAATTTTCTTTTGGCCGACGCGGACTTCGAAGACGCCGCGTTTCTCCCGGGCGACAGCGTGCAGGCATTTTTCGAAAAGCCGCCCTATGGCGCGCCGTCGTTCCTCGCGAGTTACGTGGAGAAGGGTCGCCGCGCCGCCGACCTCGTGGCCGACGCTTCCTTGCGTCATCGGGTGAGCGGCTTGTGGCTCCTCGCGCGCCTGCAACGGGATGGCGCATTGATCGCGGCGCGGCGCTATCCTTCCGAGGCAAAAGACACGGAATTCGTCTTCTCGTATGGATGTTCCGGACGCCTATTGTGCGACGCGCACTTCGGGGGACTTTCGGTCCAGCTCGATGCTTTGGCGGGGGACATGAGGCGCTCCTTCGCGGACGTGCGCGGGGCGGGAGTTTCAGTCAATGGCTTCGCGGTGGGCGAGAGAACTGCCACCCTCGACAACGTGTTTGTGACGTCTGCGAACCTGGCCACCGCGGCGCTCTACGCGCTGGAGCCCGTGGTGCACGGGAACAACGGAGGCCAAGAGCAGACGTGGCGCATCTACAGGCTTTACGCCGCGCATACGGGGTATAGTCCGATGGGACGTGAACCCGCGCCGTAACGCCGGCGTTGTGTGGAGCTCGATGGTTGACCCGCCGGTCCCTCTGGGCTACGCGGGATGCATGCATTTCTTCAAGAGTTTCGCCGTGCTCGCGTTCCCCCTCTCGCTCGGGGCATGTGCTGCCAGGGTCGGCATGGCCGGGGCTTTGGTGGTGCCTCGCGACTCGGCGGCCCAATGCCGGCAGAGTGCCTAGCGCTCGGTGTGGAGCTCGATGCCATTGTTCTCGCGACCGACCGTATCGCTTGCGTCTGCGGCGTCGGTGGCCATGGATCGCCGGTCAGCTCGTCGGGTGCTGCCGCCGCCGTGACTGTCTTGGCGGCGCAGGCCGAAGAAGAGGCCGCACGTCAGGGCCAGAACACCCAGAACACGAGCAACCGCCGCCGCTGAATCCGCGCCCGTCGCTCGTTCGCGCTCGTCGTTAGTTCGCGACCGCGGGCAGGCCCTCGGGCGACGCTGCGACCCGCGCCGAGACCTGCAAGTGGCCTTGGTTTCGGGCGATGCGTGCAAGGCGCATGGATGTTGTGCGAAAGCGCGGAATGACGGCGCCGAGAAAGTAGTTCCGGAAGATGTAGCCCCAGAAACTCGGCTCGTTGAGCGCCGGATCAATGCGATGCGCGAACGCCTCGTGGGCCTCCCGCGCGCGGCTCCAATGCAGGCCCGACTTCTCGTGGTGGACCGTGTGAAAGCCGTTGTTGAACAGCAGTAGATTCAGAAAACCGGTGAAGTTGCGCGAGTGGTTGACGGGCGATTCTTCGTCGGTGTGGACGTGCTGCACGAAGTTGAAAACGAGTACCGCAAACGTGCTAAATTGCTGGGGAAGAACGACGTACAGCAGCGCCTTTTTCCAGTCGATGACGAGAGCCGTGACAATCCACGCCGCGAGAAATACGTACTGAAAAACGCAGGCCCAATACTTCGCGCGGTCGCTCGTTTTGAGCTGCGCGAGGTAATCGCGAATCGGCTTTTGTTGGTGGTACGCGCTCACCGACGGGTACGCGAGCAGCATCGCCAAGTGGTTGTTCTCGGTGAGGCGGTACGTCATCGTGTAGTCGCCGGCGCGGTTGTTGAGAACGTGGTGGTTCTTGTTGTGCGTCGGAATCCACCCGAAGGCCGGAAAGCCGTAAAACACCGTGAGCCAGTAATCCACCACGTGGTTCGCCGCGGCGTTTCGAAAAATCGGCAGGTGGTTGTGGTTGTGGGCGATGATAGCCACCGCGACGGACAAGAACATGTAGAGTGCAAGCACCCCGATGTTCATCGCCGGGAGCGACCACTGGTACAAAAAGAGCGCCGTCGTGACGGCCATGTACGCGAGGGTTCGACGGTCGGCTTGGTTCCGCAGCATGATGCCGGGTGCGTACGAGACGCCTCGCTCTCGGTCAAGGTCCCAACGTCAAATAGCTGGAAAAAAGCCGGTATCAGCGACGCTCGCCGGGTGCAGGGAGGCGCACCGCGACGCGGAATTTGCGCGTGCCCCCGAGCCTCGGGTCACAGCTTCGGCCGCTCGCTGGAAGAACCACGGCCTCGCGCGGCCCGCGCAACGAGATATACTGCGTCTGTTGCACCGCAGCCGCTATACTGCGAACGGCTTCGTCCTGCGCATTTCGCTAGGGCTCCGCTAGGGCTCCGCTAGGGCTCCGCTAGGGCTCCGAGCTCTGGCGAGCCTGGCTCGGCAGCAAGCGAAGGAGTTGGCTCACAGCCAGAGAGGCTGCTCCGCTCCCTCTCAGCGCCCGCCTCAGCCAAAGGCTCGCATGACGAACCCGCAGATTGAAGCCGTTCGCCGTAGACCAAGCTCTCCGCACCGACGGTTATTTAGCCTCGACCTTGGTCTGGCCGGGGTCGGTGATCTCGATGCTGCCGCCCCAAATGCAATTCGCCTTGCAGGTCGCGAGGAGCGCGGGTTTTCCCCCAACTTTCACCTTCGAAGCCCCCGGCGACCAGGGTGCCACGGTCATGGGAATGCACGGTGCCGGCGTGAGCACCCCGAGGGCCGCCGCCGTCAGCGCAATCACCATGGGATTCGCGGTCGATTTGCACATGCCGAAGGGCAGGATGTTCATCATCGGCACGAAATCCATGATCGTCGCGATGGGCATGGTGATCGTGAACGGCGGCACAATGACCAGCAATTTACCGGGCGCAGCTCCCATGCTGCACTTTGTGGCTGCTCCGAGGACCACCATTTTCGCCATCGCATGTCTCCTGGGCGCAAGGCCCGTGCAATCGTTTGTACGAAGAGTTGCCGAGCGGTTTTCTTACAATTCCGCGAGGATAGCATCGCGTTTGGCGGCGAAGGTGGCGTCGTCGATCAGCGACTGCGCATGCAGGTCTTTTAGCTGGCGGAGTCGGTCGGCAACGCTCGGTGCCGCCGCGGTCGCCGTCGGGATGGGTGCCGGCGCGCCTGGAGGGACCGGAGGCTGCGCCCCAAATCCGCCCGGTGGAAACATGCCCTGCATGGAACTCGCCATCACTTGCCCTATGCCGACTGCCGCGCCAATGCCCGCGCCGAGGCCAGCAATTCCGCCCGTATTCTGCGCCGCATCGCGCATGGCGTAGGCCGCTTGGGCCTGCGCAAAACCTTGTATTCCGCCGAAGGCACCGATCTTGGCGCGTTCGTCGATGGCCTTCTCGACCTCCGGCGGCACCGACACGCTCTCGATGAGAAAAGCCGTGAGAATCACGCCAAGCTTGGCAAATGGTTCGGCCATTTTCTCTTTGCACTTGGCGGCCACGCTCTCGACGTTGCCCGCGACCTCGAGCACCGGAATCTTCAGTTCGCCGAGCACCGCGGTGAACGTTTGGATAAGGTTTCTCCTGAGAATTCCCTCGATTTCCTCGGTTTTGACATCGCCATCGGTGCCCACAATCTCCTTGAAAAACACCGTCGCGGTCTCGGGATTCACGCGAATCGCGTAGCCCCCAAACGCGCGAACGCGAACCATGCCGAAGTCGGCGTCGCGGAGCAAAATAGGGTTCGACGTGCCCCAGCGCATGTCGGTGTATTGCTTCGTATTAACGAAGTATATTTCGCACTTGAACGGCGAGTTGAATCCGTATTTCCAGCTCGCCAGTGAGGTCAAAATGGGGATGTTCTGCGTGCTCAGCACGTGGCGACCGGGCTTGAAGACGTCGCCGATCTGGCCCTCGTGGACAAAAATCGCCACCTGGCCCTCGCGCACAATGAGCTGGGCCCCGCTCTTGATCTCGTTTCCAGCCCTAGGGAAACGCCATACAAGCGTGTTCGACGAGTCGTCGGTCCACTCGATGATGTCGATGAGTTGGTTTTTGACCCAATTGAGAAGACCCATGGCGCGGCTCCGAACGACGACGAAAGGGGAGACAAAAAAGCGGACGAGAGGAGATTGAAGGCCGCAAGCAGCCTGTTCTCTTTTTTAGAGCGAAAATCCGTCGGTTGACACGGAATCGCTCAACGTCTCGACGGTGCCAGAAATGCCGAACGCCATCGCGAGCCATTGGATCATGTCGCGCTCCGCGGGGCTCACCTCGCCGTCGAGTTTGACGAGCAGCAGAGCGGCGCGCAAAAACGTGGTGCGCAGCCAGGAAGTCTCCAAAATACGGAACGCCACGACGGGATCAAATGGCAGGTCGTCGAGGCGCGCCGCCAAATCGCCGGCCCGCGCTTCTTCGAGAAATTCCAGGATGACGGCCTTCTCGCTCGGGTGCAGGCCGTCGCAGGAAGCGATGCGGTACAGCCCGGCGGCGAAGACCTCAACCTGGGCGCGGGAAAGCGATGCAATGGGCTCAGCGTTCGGCATGGGCTCGCTAGAATAGGCAGCCGTCCTGCGAACCGCAAGGTGCCGGGCGCACGAATCCTGCGCGCGCCTCGCCGCACGCGAAACAAAAAGTTCAGACGACCGGGTCTTCGACGGCGCGGCCCGATAGGCGGCGCCCGAGCGTCCACGCGCTTTCGACGAGGCCGATGCTGACGTAGATGGCCAACAGCCACACCAACACGAACGCGGGCCCGCGCACGTAACTCACGTAAGCGCTTGATAACACACCGAAAAGCACCACTCCGACCGTGCGCGGATTTGGGTGGAGGTCTTTGAACGATCGAAACTTGATCGTGGACACCATGAGCGTGCCGAACAAAATCGTGGTGCCCAGAATGGCCCACGAAAAACGCGATTGTTCGAGGCGCACGGAACTCGCGTGGTTCGCCAAAATCAACGAGACCAGCATGCCCGCCGCCCCCGGTGAAGGCAGGCCCACGATGTACTTGCTGGGCTTGGTTGGCCGCCCGGTGTCGTCCATCGACAGGACGTTGAAACGCGCGAGGCGGACCACCGCGCAGGCCGCGAAAAAAAAGCCCACGAGCTGCCCGACGAGGCCCAAATGATGGAGCGACCACAGGTAGACGAGTACCCCGGGCGCGACCCCGAACGAGAGCGCATCGGCGAGGGAATCAAGCTGGAGACCGAAGGAGCTTTGCGTCTTGGTGGCCCGCGCGACGCGGCCATCCATCGTGTCGAAAAACACGGCGTACACCAGGAAAAGCGCTGCGTGAAAGAAGCCGTCGGCCGCTTCGTTCGGAAGGCCACGTTCGCGAAACGCAAACGACTCGGCGGCGGTACGCAGCGACTGAAACCCACAAAACACGCTGGCGAGCGTGATCATATTGGGCAGCAAAAAAAGCGTCTTTTGAAGGTCGACGCGGCGGCGCAGGCGAGGGCGGGGCACGGCACGTAGGGTACGACGAGCCGACGCAAAATTCCAACGACCGATGCAAGTAGTCCCCATTCTTTGCGAAGACTCGCCGCCACCGAATGCGGACGGGTGACGCCGCGATCGACGAAAATGGCGCGGAGTTTCACCGCGTGCCATCGAGGCTGGTAGCATGCGCGCGATGACAGCTCGGAGGCCGCTGGCCCTGTGTTTTGGGATGCTCTGGGCCTGCACCGGCGCTCGCGGGCCGCATGACGTCGCGGTTCACGACGACCTCGAGGCGGTGCGCGAGCAAAGCGATCTTCGCCAGTCGAACCACGCCCGCGAGCTTCCCCCGGAGCCGCCTCCCGCCGATGGTCCCGGGCCCCGCGCGAGCCTTCCGCCCAGGGAAATCGTGCGGATCGGAGCGCGTCGTCCGGACTCTCCACGGGTTGACGATCCGGGCCCGAGACCCGTTTTGAAGGTCGTCGGCGGGCGTCACGGCAACGACTCGGTCGAAAAGAGAAACATCGACGACGACGAGGATGGCGCGGGCGAAACCGTTGCGTCGCCCCAAGAACTCGCGCTGTACAAAAAGGGCAACGACGCGGAACGCGCGTCGAAACACAAAGACGCCCTCGAGGCTTTCGGAAAGCTCCTCGTGTTGCGCCCCGACGGGCCCTTGGCCGAGCAGGCCATGCTCGGGCGCGCCGTTGCCCACCAGGGTGACGGAGACTCCATACGGGCCGCAGAAGACCTGGAATCCCTGGTAAATCGCTTTCCAACGAGCGACAGCACCCCGGAGGTGCTCTTTCGCCTCGTCGGCCTGCACCGAGGTCTTGGCCACAGGGAACGTGCCGCGGAGCTGTCGGACAGGCTATCGTCCCAATATCCGAAGAGTGAGGCGGCTCGTCGCCTTGCGCGGGAGAAAACTCGATGATCCGTCGCACCATTTCTTTGGCCCTAATTGTGTATTCTGCACCTTTGTTCGCGCAGGGTGTTTCGTCGGCCTCGGGCGGGCCCGTGCCCTCGGCGCTTGGCACCCAAGAAGTGACCGAACGCGGCCTCGAACGGGCCCTTGATAGCGCCGCGGCGGGGAGTCTGCCGCCCGGTGCCCAACGAGCGGGAGCCTGGGGAAAAACCGGGGGATCAGGCGCGAGGACCTCGTCTTCGCAAGATCGCGCACCGGGCCAAACCGACACTTTCGATCTAGGCCGCGGCAGGGGCGGCGGGAGATCGATGAAGGGCGCCGAGGATGGCCCCGTTTTTCTTGAGTCCCCGGCCAATAGCGCGCCGGCGCAAGAGCGCGAGAGCCGCAAGACCAGCGTCGTCGTTCAGAAGGGCGATTCGCTGTGGACGATTTGCGATCGCGAACTCGGAAATGCCTACGCGTGGCCGAAGGTTTGGGCGCTGAATCCCCACGTGGAAAATCCCCACGTCATCGAGCCGGGCCAAGCGATTCGCCTCACCGCCGAGGGCTCCTTGGCTGGCGGGGCTGCGTCGGGCGGTCGCGGCCCGGGGCGTTTCGGTTCGTCACAAGGCGGCGGTAAGGCCTCGGGTTTCAATTTCCGGCCTGGCTCGCGCGTCGATCCCCAGTCGATCTTTCAACTGGACGAAGGTCTCGTGGAAGACGATGACGGTGCAATTGCCGGAGAAATCCAGGGTTCCCCGAGCGACCGCCTTTATCTCGCGGCGGGCGACGACGTGTGGATCAAGCCCGCAGACGGCAAGAAATTGGAGGTCGGCCAGGTGCTGATCGTGCAGCGCCCTGTTGAAAAGACGACCGTGGGTACGGTTGTTCACCACGTGGGCTCTCTTCGCGTGACGGCAATGCGTGAAGGATACACGCTTGTGCGCGGGGTCATTGTTGAAGCCTCCGACGTCATCGAGCGCGGCATGAAGCTGTCGAGCGAGGCACGGGAACTTCGCATCGTGGCCCCCGTGGCCGGGGCTCCAGACCTCGTCGCTCGCATCGTGGGTGCCACGCATCTGCACGCGTTTTACGGGCAAAATCAGGTCGTTTTTCTCGATCGCGGATCCAACGACAAACTCGAATCGGGGCACACTCTTTTTGTCGACCGCGAGGGCGACGGCCTGGCCAACACCTCCACGTACCGCGAGGCCCGCACGACGCTGAGTCTTGACGCGGAGGGTCTCGGCGAAGAACACGCCAACGGCACGCCGAGCACCGAAGCCCTCCCGTCGGACCGCATCGCGGAGCTGCGCGTCGTCGCGGTCAAGCCCCACTCCGCGACGTGTTTGGTCTTGCGTGCGCGCCGCGAAATCGAAAAGAGCGACGTCGCGCGTACTTCGTCAGGGCCCTAATCGGCCCCGTCTCCGACAAGCGATCGCCTGTAAATTTGCAGCGATACGGGCGATCGAGGCTGCGCTCTCTTCAACGGGCCACGAAAGCGCGCTACGACCCCGCGCGTGATCAACGTGAGCGGACTTACCAAGCATTACGGCGGCTACGTGGCCGTCGATGACGTAAGTTTTGCCGTGGATTGCGGCGAGATTGTGGGCTTTCTCGGGCCCAACGGCGCAGGCAAATCGACGACGCTGCGGATGCTCGCGGGGTTCATTGGCCCAACCTCGGGCTCGGTCTCGCTCTCGGGCCACGACGTCGTCTCGGCGCCGATGAAGGCCAAGCAGACCCTCGGGTACATGCCCGAGTCGGCACCATTGTACACCGAGATGCGCGTCGCGGAATACCTGCGTTTTCGCGCGTCGATCAAAGGTGTGGCGCGGCGAGAAAGGGCTGCGGCCGTGGGGCTTTCAATGGAACGCGCCCGCGTCGCCGACGTGCGCGACGTGCGCATTGGCGAGCTGTCGAAGGGGTATCGGCAGCGGGTCGCGCTCGCGGATGCCATCGTCGCAGACCCGCCCATTCTGGTGCTCGACGAACCAACGGCGGGCATGGACCCGAATCAGATTCGCGACGTGAGAGACCTTCTTCGCGAGCTCTCGCCACGAAAAGCCATCCTGCTGTCGACCCACATTCTCGGCGAGGTCGATGCAATCTGCACGCGTATTGTCGTGCTCGCGAAGGGGCGTGTGGCCATGGCGGGGACCCTTGCGGAACTCACGAGCAAGGCCCGCACCGCCGGCACCGGTATTCGCTTTCGGGGTGCAAAAGACCTGGCGCAAGCGCTTACCCTGGCCTTTCCGGAGATCGCGAAATCCGGCGTCCTTGAGCGCGACGGCGAATGCGTCTTGTGCGTGTATTGGCGCGACGGCGTGGACGGCATACGAAGCGCAGACGTAACCGAGTCACTGATGGAACGGATGATGACCGCCAAGTTGAAGGTGCGCGGCACCGTTGAACTCGGCGAGCGCACCGGGGCCGACCTCGAAGAGATTTTTGCATCGCTGACGCGCCGGCCGCCGGCGGACGAGCCCCACGGACAGGGCCAATGAACGCGTTTCTGGCCCTTCTTGTTCGGGAGCTTTTTGCCTTCTTCGTCACCCCGTTGGCGTGGGTTCTGCTCGTCGTTTTTCTCGTCGTCCAGGGCCTTCACTTCACGCTCCTTGTGCAGCATTTTTCCTCGGCCGGAGATGCGGCCTCGGACCAATCGCCGGTGCAGGCATTTTTCGGAAATACGGCGATTCTTTACCTCGTGCTCTTCCTGCTCGTGCCGCCGCTGACCATGCGGCTCTTCGCCGAAGAGCGCCGAAGCGGCACCCTCGAAGCGCTGCTCACCGCACCCATCACCGCGTCCGCCGTGGTGCTCGCCAAATACCTAGCTGCACTCTGCACCTATGTGTCTTTGTGGCTTCCGACGGTTCTCTACTTGGTCGTCTTGCGCCAAACCGGGGCCATCGACTGGCACGTAGCGGCAACGAGTTACCTAGGCGTTTTCCTCGTCGGGGCAGCTTACCTGGCGGTCGGGCTGCTCATGAGCGCGCTGACGTCGAGTCAGTTTATCGCCCTGGTCTTGACGGCCCTGGTGATGCTCGTGCTGTTCATTGTGGGCATCGCCGAGTTCGTTGCGCCCCCGGGTTCGGTGCTTCAGGGTGTGGCGCACCACGTGTCGATGTGGTCCCAGATGGCGAGTTTCGCCTCGGGCCTCATCGATACGCGGCATCTGGTTTTCGACGGCTCCATCGTGGTTACCTGCCTCTTTGTGACGGTTCGCGTGGTGGATTCCTGGCGTTTGGATGGCCGCGCATGACCGAGAACACGCACCACGCCGCAGGCAACGAGGCTCCATTGCCGCCGCGGCCTGCCCCGCCCGCCGCCCGCTGGCACCGGTTGCTGGACCTTGGCGGGGTCACCGCGGCCTTTGCGCTGCTCGTCCTGGGTAACATCGTGGCAGCCCGCCACTGGACGCGCTTCGACGCCTCTGCGGGCGCGCGCTGGACGCTTTCGCCCGCAACCCTCACAACGCTGGCGGCCATTGACGAAACTGTGCATATTTACTTGCTATTCGGCTCCGCAGACCCGCTCGGGCAGTCGGTTCGCCACACGCTCGAGGCCTACCTCGGTGCCACGAACAAGCTCGAGGTGCATGCGGTGGACCCGGACCGCGACCCCGTCGCGTTTGAGGAAATTCGTCATCGCTTCACCGTGGATGCGGAGCGCACCGCCGATGGGCGAACGGTCACCGACGCCAGCATCATTGTGAGCCGCGGCGAGAGGGCCTGGTTCATCAGCGCGAGCGAACTCGTGCAGGTTTCGTCCGGCGACGATACCCGGGCCAGGCCGCGAGAAGAGCAGGCAATTACCACGGCTTTGCGTCGTGTGCTTGGCGGCGAACGCACGGTGGTTTGCGTGACGACGGGCCACGGCGAGGCGAGCGTCGACGACACGGGCGCGCAGGGTCTTGACGCCTTCGCGACGATTCTGAAGAAGAGCAACATCGAGGTGCGAACCGTCGCCATCAAGGGTCAAGGTTCTTTCGACGGCTGTTCCCTCGCGATGGTGGCGGCCCCGCACCTGCCTTTTGATCGGGCCGACGCCCTCGCCCTCGCGGATTATTCTCAGGAAGGACACGGCATTTTCCTCGCCTTGGGCCCCATTGTCGCCGAAGGCGGAATTCGAGAGACTGGGCTTGAGGGCTTTCTTGCGGGCAACGGCATGGCCATCGACGCCTCTTTGGTGGTCGAAACTGCGGGCGACAGCGTCGTCGCGGGTTCGCGCGGCCTTCGATTTCAGACGAACGTGCAGGAACATCCGGTGACAACGGGCTTGGCGTCGGGCCCGAGCACGAGACCGAGGGTCGTCTTGGATCTCGTGCGGCCGCTGCGCCATGTGCAAAGTCCGCGGGGCGTTTCTGCTGTAGATTTGCTGCTTTCGAGCGACCAGTCGTTTGCCATTGACAATCTACGCGATATCGGTACTTGGAAAGACGTGCCGCCGAGGGCAGCCGCGGATCGGGGCGGGCCCCATGCGTTGGCAATGCTCGCCGAAGAGCGCCTCGCGAACGAAAAAGTGGCACGGGTCGTGCTCGTTGGCTCCGCGGCCATTCTTGAGGCACGGGCCTGGAACGAGCCCACCCAGTCGCGGGGCGCGGCGTTCCTCGCTGAGAGTTTTGTGGCGTATTTGGGCGGCGAATTGCCCGTCGTAGATGTGCCAGAAAAGCAGGAAATCGCCGCGGGATTGCGAATCACCGACGAAGCGCGGGCCTCGGTCGGTCGCTACGTGCTGCTGGTTGTTCCTGGGGCGTTTGCGGCGCTCGGTTTGGCGATTGCGTGGCTGCGCCGCAGCCGGGGCGGCGTGCCGCGGGGAACCCCGTCGTGAGCGGTTACGTTCGCCGCCACGGGGCCAGTGCGGCCCTGATGCTGGCAGCCCTCGGCCTCGGCGTGTGGGTCTTCGTCGCGGAGCCTCGTCTCCAATCAACCGGCGATCGGGAGAAGCGCGGAAAGAATATTTTTCAGGAGTTTTCCAGGTCGGGCCTGAACGCCATCGAGCTTGAACCGGTGGGCGGTCCGCGGCTGCGGGTGGAGCGCGTGAGCGTGGCCGACACGTGGAATCTCTTTCTCGACGATGCACCGACGGACGGCGACGAGGCCGCCATCGACAAGCTCGCGGCGGCCATTGAGTACGCGAGTGTCGTGCGTGAGGCGACCGGCAGCAGCTTCGGCCTCGAGACCCCGAGACTGCGGGGGGCCATTCGCATCGGCGACGTTCGGCAGGAGTTTTCCATCGGTTCCGCAGCTCCAGGGGCACCAGGAACGGCGTATGTGCGCGTCGGCGACGGCGCCGTGCAGGTGGCGAGCGCGGCCTTCGTCGTGGAGGTTCTGGCTACCGCCTCGCGTCTCGTGGAGCGCCGCGTCGTGCCTTATCTCTCCGTCGAGACGTCGCGGCTGGAGGTCGGAGGTGGCTCGCTCGTTGCCAAGGCGTTCGAGCGCGTCGAGGGTGGCGCCTGGCTGTTTGCCGGAGAGAGAGCGCGCGCCTCGCGCAGGGCTATTGACAGGCTTTGGTCAGCGATTGCGGATCTTCAGTCGGAGAAGGAACGCCCCGATTCGGCGTGGGCACCGGCGGCGGACGACGACGTTGTGCGGGTGCGCCTCATCCCGCGCGATGGGCGCCCCGCGGCGGGTCTCGAATTGCATGCAGGATGCATGGATGCCTCTCGGGCCACGCTGCGCCTTTCTGGCCCAAAAAAACGCGTCGTGTGCGTGGCTTCCGCCGTCTATGAGAAGCTGAAGGGCCTGAGCGCGGAGGACTTTCGAGACGCGGCGCCGGTGGCTCTCAGGTCCGATGAAATCCAGGCGATTCGCATCGTGGATGGCAGCGAAACGTTTGAGGTTGGGCGCAAGGGGCCGGCGTTCTTGGTTCGCAGCGACGGCAACCGCAGCGTGCCAAGCGAGCTCAACGAAGACGTGAACGCGTGGATGGACGGACTATCGGCCGACGCGGAAGACGCCGTGGACGACGCGCAAACTGCGCGCCTTGACCTCACGGGAATACTTGAGGTCTACACGGATAAAGTGAAGCCGGCGGAGAGTCTTCATTGGGTCCGTATTGATGCGAATACGGTGGTTTTGAAGCGGGATTCCGACGCCGCGATGCTTCGAGTTCGGGGCGGCGTGGCGGCTCGAATGTCCGCGAAGGGCGCATGGCTAAGGCCTCGCGCGGTGTTCGAGGCAGCGGCGGGCGCGCGCGCCGTCACGCGCCTCGAGCTTGTCTGCGACGGGCGGCGGGAGGTGGTGGAGCACGGGTCCGAGGGCTGGGTGTTTGTGGAGCCCAAGGGGGCCCCCGTGGATGCCGCGCACGCTCTCGACGTAGCGGCGAAACTGCTCGCGACGCGCGCGGACAGGTGGCTTGAAACCTCGGAAAAACCCGGGGGAAGTGCGTGTTTTGGGCGCGCTACGCTGGCGGGTCAAGATGGTGGCGGCGCGGGCGTGTACGAGCTGCAACTGGGCGACCGGCGCGAGGGCGCTTACGTGGCTTCCGCGAGCGGCGCACCTGGGGCATTCTTGGCACCGACGGCGACCCGCGAGCTCTTGACCGCGTCCCTCGTGGACCGCGTGCTTGGCCCCGGGGATCTCGACGGCGCGGCCTCGGTGACGCTCCGGCGCGGGGCTCGAAGCGGCGTATTTGTGAGGACCAGTAGGGGATTGCGTTTGCGTGGGGCCGAGGAAAATGGGCCACTTGGTGAACGTTTGACCGCGCGCGTCGCGTCTCTCCTGGCGGATGAAGTTCTTCACGCGGGAGAGGCAACTTCGCGCGACGGATTGAGCCACCCGGCAGCGACGATTGAATGGGCGGGGTCTGCGGGCAATGTTCTTGGGCAGATGAAGTTCGGGGCGCCCGTTGCGCGGGGGCTCGATCGCTTCATTCCGGTGGCCTCACCGCGGGGCGGGGTGGTGCTTGGGATTCGGCCCGAGGTTCTTGAAGAATTGTTTGAGGCTGTCGGCGGGAAGTAGCGAAACCCGAGGGGAAAGCCTAGGCTGGCGCCATGATGAAGCGCGTGGCCGATGTGCTCCTCCAGCGTCTCGCCGTGGTGCACGGAGCGAAGCACGCGTTCTTGGTCACCGGAGGCGGGGCCATGCACCTGAACGATGCCGCGCTCGAACACCTCACGCCGGTGCCGTGCCACCACGAGCAAGCGTGCGCGATTGCGGCGGAGGGCTATGCGCGGGCGGGCGGCCCTCTGCCCGTGGTGAACGTGACGACGGGCCCCGGCGGGCTCAACACGCTCACGGGGCTCATGGGTCAGTGGACCGATTCGGTTCCCTGCGTGTACCTGTCTGGCCAGGTAAAATACGAGACAACGTTGGAGTCGGTGCCCGAGCTCGCGCTCCGCCAACTGGGCGATCAAGAGGTCGACATCATCTCCATCGTAAGGCCTCTCACGAAGTACGCGGTGACGCTCACAGACCCTCGGGATGCGGCCGCGGTCGTCGATGAGGCCGTGTGGCACGCGACGAATGGGAGGCCGGGTCCGGTGTGGATCAACGTCCCGATGAACGTGCAGGGTGCAAGTACCGACGAAGACGAACTGCGCATCTTCACCCCGCCCACCGGAGGAAAACCGGTGCTGAGCGAGAGCCTTGCGGACCGGGTCGCGACCGCGCTTTTCGCAGCAGAAAGGCCCCTTTTGGTGTGCGGTCGGGGCGTGCGTTTGGCAATGGCCGAGGGCCTTCTTTTGAACCTCCTCGAACGGATGCAGCTCCCCTGCGCGACGACCTTGAACGGCTACGATCTTGTGCCGAGCGACAGCCCGATGTGGGTCGGGCGCATCGGCGGGCAGGGTACGCGCGCGGGGAACTTCGCCCTGCAATCGGCCGATGTGGTCCTCTTCGTTGGCACGCGCAACAACGTGCGCCAGGTGACCTACAACTGGGGCGATGCGGCGAGAAACGCCTGCGCCATCGTCGTTGATATAGACGCTGCCGAGCTGGAAAAACCCTTGCGAAAGCCCGATCTGCCTGTGCACGCGGATGCGGGAGACGTGCTGCGCGCCCTTCTTGCGCGGGCGACCCCGGAGGCATTGAACGCAAAGTCCGGGGAGCGGGAAGCGTGGCGCGCATGGTGCATAGCGAGACGTGACGCGTACCCCGTTGTTACGAAGGAACACCGAGAACATACAGGCACTGTGGAGCCGTATGTGTTTGCCGACGAGCTGACGCGACGCCTCCCGGAGGGTGCGATTTTGGTCACGGCCAATGGCACCGCGAACGTGACGGCGTTTCAGGCGGGTGTCACGAAAGCGAGGCAAATCGCTATATGGAACAGCGGCTGCGCCGCCATGGGTTACGAGCTTCCGGCGGCGATTGGCGCCGCGCTGGCGAGGCCCGGCGAGGCTGTGACGTGCGTCGCGGGCGACGGGTCGATCATGATGAATCTGCAAGAGCTTGCGACGATCGCCTTTCTCAAGTTGCCCGTGCGCGTGTTGCTTCTTTGCAACGGCGGCTACGCCTCGATTCGCCAAACCCAAGAACGCTTTTTTCAGAGGCTCGTGGGCTGCGGCACCGAGAGCGGCTTGGGCTTTCCGAACTGGGAGAAGATAGCCGCGGCGTTTGGTCTTCCATTCCAGCAAATTACCTCGCCGGATGAACTTGGTGAGGGCCTTGATCGGGCGCTCGCGGCGGAGGGGCCGGTCTTCGTCGAGGTGCGCACCCGCGTCGACACGACCTTCGCGCCGAAGGTCGCGAGCGCGCGCCTCGCCGATGGGCGCATGGTGTCGAAGCCCCTCGACGAAATGGCCCCGTTTCTCCCGGAAGACGAGGTCGCGCGCAATCGGTGGCCGACGCAGGGCTGACGTTCGGCGTCATCGGGCTGACGGTAGGGCGCGAGCGGATCGGGTTCAAGCCCGGCCTAACAGGGAAACAGCTAGGAAAATGCGCATGGCACGCTCTTCGCTGGTCCGTGGCGGAACGTCCTCCGGTATGAAGGAAGCAGAGCATGGTGGCCAACGAACTTTCCCCGTTTCACGAACTCTTCGTCTTGGAACTCGCCAACAATCATTGGGGGCGTCTCGATCGCGGCCTTCGCATCGTGCACGAGTTCTCAAAAGTGGTGCGGCGTCACGGCGTGCGGGCCGCCATCAAGCTGCAATTTCGCGAGGTCGACGATTTTATTCACCGCGATTTCCGGGAGCGCAGCGACATTCGCTACATCCAAAAAACGCTCGCAACGCACATGAGCTGGGCCGATTACCGCACCCTCGTCGAAGAGATTCGCAACCAAGGGATGATCACCATGGTGACGCCCTTTGACGAGAAAAGCATCGACCGCTGCGTGGATTTCGATGTCGACATCATCAAGATTGCCAGCAGCGATCTCAACGATTGGCCGCTCATCGAGAAGATGATCCGCACGCGAAAACCCGCCATCGTAAGCACGGGGGGAGCGGCTCTCGTCGACATCGACCGGCTCGTAAGTCTCTACACAGAGGCGGAAATTTCCCTAGGAATCAATCATTGCGTGTCGATGTACCCGTCGGAAGACGAGGAGCTCGAACTCAATCAGATCGATTTCTTGCGAGGGCGTTACCCGCACAACGTGATCGGCTTTTCGTCGCACGAATACCGCGACTGGACGTCATCCATTCAGATGGCATACGCAAAAGGTGCCCGAACATTTGAGCGCCACATTGACATCGAAGAAGGAGGAATTCCGGTTTCTCCATACTGCTCCAAACCCGAAAATGTTGATGAGTGGTTTGGGGCTCTTCGCAAGGCCAAGCAGATGTGCGGCGGGGCCTCGAACGCCCGCAGAATGCTGCCGGAGAAAGAGGTCAAGTACCTCGATGCCCTCGTGCGTGGCTATTACGCGAGGCGCGATTTGCCTGCAGGAAGCGAGCTTTTGGAGGGAGACTTTTACCTCGCGGTGCCGCTGCAACAGGGGCAGCTTTCGTGCCGCGAGCGCATCGACGGCGCGACCCTTGCGCGGGGCATTCGTGCGCACGGGGCCCTGACGGTGGACCACGCCGCCGAGAGCCTCGAACTCGACGCCAAGACCGTGACGATGATCAAGGGCCGTGGGCACGTCTCCACGCCCGCGCCCGGGGCCGTTAAAGCTCTCCACGAGGTGCAGGCCGTGGCGGCGCGCCGTGTGCGGGCGGTGCGGGGGTAACGAATGCAGCTCGTTCGTCTCGCGCTCGCGAATGTCGACACCACCGTCGGTGCCGTGCACCGGAACGGCGATGCGGTGATTCGCGCGGCGCGAGAGGGCGCGGCGCGGGGCGCGCAAGTGGTGGTTTTTCCCGAGCAAACCCTCGGCGGCTACGCGCAAGAAGACCTCGTTTTGTGGCGCAGTTTTGTGCGCGCGCAGGAGCAGACTCTTGTGCGCGTGGCGCAAGAAACCGCGAACGTGCCCGCAGCTCTCGCGATCGGCGTCACGGTTCTCTTTCAAGAGAGGCCCTATTCGGCCGCGGCCTTCGTCTACGCGGGCCGCATTTGGGGCCTCGTTCCGAAAGAGAAGCTGCCCACCTACGATGTTTTTTACGAGTCGCGCACCCTCTCCCGGGGCGCGCCGGGGCTTGCAGGTTGTGTGCATTGGGGCGGCAGTCCGATTCCCTTCGGAGACCTGGTATTTCGCACGCCGCTCGGGGTTGTGGCCCTCGAAGTTTGCGAAGATGTGTGGTCGCCGGATGGCCCCCAAAGGCGTCGATCCTTCGCGGGCGCGGAGCTCGTGCTGAACCTGTCTGCGTCGCCGTTTCGCGTGGGCATCCACCAGACACGCCGCGAGCTTTTGTCGACGCGTTCGTTCGATCACCAAGTCACCCTGGCTTACGCGAATCTCGTCGGCGCGAACGATGGCCTCATCTTCGATGGCGGCGGTTTCGTCTGCCAAAACGGGCGAGTTTTGGCCGATTTACCGCGTTTTCAAGAGGGTGTGCACGTCGTCGACGTCGACCTCAATCGCACGCGCCGCATGCGCGCGGAGAACAGCACGTGGCGTGAAGACGCCACCCTCGCCCGCGACTCCGCGTCGCAAGTGCAGGTGGTTGACGTCGATGGACCTCACCCCGCGCCGCCAGTCTCGGGCCCCGCCCACGCCGGACTGAGGGCGCGTTACCCAAGGCCGCCGCACCGCAATTTTTTTCTGCCGCTGCCCGAGCAGCATGTTCCTGCGCGCACCCGTTTTTGCGAAGAGCTCCTGGACGCGCTCGCCCTTGGCATCGGCGGCTACTTCGAAAAAACGCGCGCGTTCAAAACCATCGGGGTCGCGCTTTCCGGTGGCCGCGATTCGCTGCTGGTGCTGTGGATCGCGCGCCGTTGGGTGGAGCGTAAGTACGGCGGTGAGGGCCGTGCAGAGGCCATGGCGATGGAGCTTTTGCGAGGGTTTTTCCTGCCATCGCGCTTTTCATCGCCGGAAACCGCGCGCGCTGCCGAGACGACCGCCCGCGAACTGGGCGTGCCCTTTGTGGTGCTCTCGATCGAAGATGCGGTGCAGAGCGAACTCGACGCCATCGCGCGCATGCTGCAGCCGGGTGAAGTTGTGACGGCGGCGGCCAAGCAAAACGTGCAAGCGCGAATACGTGCAGAGCGCATGTGGTCCTGGGCGAACTGCGCGGAGGGCCTCCTTCTGCAGACGAGCAACATGAGTGAGAAGGCCGTGGGCTACACCACGATCGGCGGCGATATGGAGGGCGCGCTCGCAGTCATTGCGAACGTACCAAAAACAGTCGTTAACTACCTGTTGGATTACCTCCTTGAGACCACAGGCTCCGAGGCCATCGCGCGCACGTTGGAGAAGCCGCCGAGCGCCGAGCTCGCGGACGACCAAGAAGACGAGCGCGACCTGATGCCGTTCCCGGTTTTGGATGCGTGCTTCGCTCTATTTGCTGGAGAAAAGCTGCACATCGACGAGGTCGAGGAGATTCTCCTTGACACATTTCCGGAGTTTCCTCGCGGTCAAATGTCTCTCTGGGTGCAGCGTTTCGGGCGCATGTTTCGTGCCTCGATCTTCAAGTGGGTTCAGACGCCCCTCTCGCTGCACGTCGGCAACCTCGATCTCGATCGGGAGCGCGCGATGCAGCTTCCGGTCGTTCAGTCGGGGGAGTGGCTTCTGCCGCCGCCGATTTCGCGCGGATGAAGCCGAGGAAATTCGCTGCTATTTCGGCGATGGTGGGCCTTGCCGCTGGCCCGATGGCGCGGGCTGAAACGCTCTTCGGAACGGAACACCTCGCCCCATTTTTGGCGGAGCTCCGCGCGCTCAAGACGGGCTCGGCGACGCACGACGCGATCATCACCGTCTGGGGTGACTCGCACACCGCCGCCGACGGCTGGACGAGCGTCGTGCGGAGCGAGCTTCAGGGCCGTTTTGGCTCCGGGGGGCGGGGCTTTGTTAGTTTAGGAAAACCGTGGAAATCCCATGGCCAGAAGCAGGTTTCGTTCTCGAACGGCCCGGGCTGCGAGGGGCACACGCTTCTCGATCGGGAGCCGGATCCAGAGGGTGCGTACGGTATCGGTGGTTCGTATGTTCTCTGTCGCGGCAAGCGGGCCAGCGTCTCCACGACCTTTCGAGACAGCGTCGACGCTGTCGCTGTGCACCTCGGCGGCGGGCCCGCAGGCGGAGTCGCGGAGGTCCTTCTGGACGGCACCCTTGGCGGTACGCGGAATCTCCATATGACCGTTCCCGGGGTTCTCACCTGGGTTCTGCAAGTGCCCGCGGGAACTAGGGAAATCACAGTCCGAAGTCGCGACGGCAGTCCGTTTCGAGCGTATGGAATTTCCGCCCATCGCCATGAAACGGGCGTCGTCGTCGACGCACTTGGCGTCAACGGCACGCGCGCAGAGAACCTTGAGCGCATCGACGAGCTGCACCTGTTGCGCGCCGTGGCCCAGCGCAAGCCGTCGCTGGTGGTCTTTGCCTACGGCACCAACGAGGCGAGTGACGACGGGGACCTCAGCTTGTACGCGGACCGTCTTGGGCGCGTCATTGAGAAGGTTCGCCGGGGCCAGCCGCTCGCATCGTGCCTGCTCGTCGGACCGCCGGATCGCTCCGAGCGCGTCGGCGACCACTGGGAGACGATGACGCGAATCCTCGCGATCGCCCAGGTGCAACGGCGCGTGGCGCAACGTAGTGGTTGCGCCTTTTTCGATACGCTGGAGGCCATTGGCGGCCCGGGGACCATCGAGGCGTGGAGCCAAGAGGACCCGCCTCGGGCCCAACGCGATCACGTGCATTATACATGGGCCGGCTACACCACCTGGGGTCAAGCCCTCAGCGACGCGCTGCTCGTGGCCCTTGATGCGGACGCCGCGCACCCCCTCGCGCACCCGCCGAGCCAATAACCCGTCGCCGCTGTAATGCGTGCAGTCTACGCGTATAGCGCATGCACAATGCATGCAACAAATAGAGAACACGGGCAAACGAGGTTCGCTCGTTCACCCGCTTTTGGGTCGTTCAAAGTGGGCCGCGTGCAGGCGCGCGAGTACGTGGGGACAAAACCGGCTTCCGTTCGCTGACGCTCGCACCTCGGTGGCACTCCCCGCTCTCTTCATGCTCGCGAAGACGAGCACCCAGGCGTGCGTTCGTCGCTCACCCTCCGTCGGCGAACACGCGAACCTGTTCTTCCCACTCGCGCGGCGTGACGGGCAGCCCCGCAGCGACGCGCGCCGCACGAAGCTCCGCCTCTAGACGCTGCGCACTCACGACCCACGCCATACGCTCGTCCACCGTGGTGCATCGAGCCCGTTCGCGCACGCGTGCGCGTTCTTCGTCCGACAGAGGCGGGAGTGAGCTCATGACGGCGTCCGATCGTACAAGCTCTCGAGGACGCGCACATCGTCAAGATCCTTCGGACGCCCCGCGGCACGCTTCATCGCGATGAGGTCCTCCCGCGCGATGACGCGAACGCGCTCCCCGCCGATGGAGACCTCAGGCGCACGACCGTAGTGGTCGTCGAACGCGAAGGGCTCCTTCACGAACAGATCAACTTCCGCGAGGGGAACGCTCGGATTCCAAAGGGAGAGGGCGATGAGCCCCTTCTCCTCGACCCAACGCGCGCGCTCCGCCGCATCCGCAAACGCGGACAACGGCACGGGAGCGCGCGGCCGAAATCCCTCACGCCCGAGCACGTCCACGACGCGCCGAGCGTTCTCGGGATCGAGCGCGACCACCAAGTCGATGTCCGCGGTGAAGCGTGGATGTCCATGGACGACGACCGCGAGGCCCCCAACGACCAGGTAGCGAACGTGCTCCGCGTTGAGCGCTCGGAAGATACGGAGGTGCTCCACGCGACAAAGTGTAGCACACGCCGGAACTACTTCTCCCGCAGGACGAAGACGCTCGTACCGTAACCATACGGCATCGCTTTGCGGTGCAGGCCAAGCAAGGTCGCGCGGTGTACGGCGTCGACATGAAGATCGTCGACGACAAGGGCGCGGAGATCGCCTTCGGAAGCGAGACCAGCGGCGACCTCTACGTGCGTGGGCCGTGGGTCATCGACCAGTGGTTTGCCAGCGATTCAGAACGTCCGCTCGTGGACGGATGGTTTCCGACCGGCGACGTCGCCCGCATCGACGCCGACGGGTATATGCAGACCACCGACCGAGGCAAGGACGTCATCAAGAGCGGCGGCGAGTGGATCGGCTCCATCGATCTTGAGAACATCGCGATGGGCCATGCGGCGACTGCCTTGACGTCCTCGGCGACGGTGCGGTGGAGCGGCTCGAGAACGTTCTCGCGCACCCCCCGATCCAATAACGCGTCGCCGCAGCAATGCGTGCAGTCTGCGCGTATAGCGCATGCATAATGCACGCAACAAATAGAGAAAGCGGGCAAACGAGGTTCGCTCGTTCACCCGCTTTTGGGTCGTTCCCGGTGGGCCGCGTTTCAGGCCGCCCGCTTGG
>CAMCKZ010000033.1 GCA_945875545.1 Polyangium aurulentum
CGCTCCCTTCATATCGCCGCCACGGGCATGCATGCGCAGGAGTCGCAGCTCGACACCATCGCGAACAACCTCGCGAACGCCAACACCGCAGGGTTCAAGAAGACGCGGGCTGACTTTCAAGACCTGTTTTATCAAAACGTGCGCTTTGCAGGTACCCAGACGAGCGCCAACACGATGTCGCCCACGGGGCTTCAAATCGGTAGCGGCGTTCGCATGGTGGGCACGACCCGCATTGATACGCAGGGTGCCATGAAGATGACTGGAAATAGTCTTGACATAGCCGTTGAGGGTCAAGGGTATTTCGTTGTACAGCAACCTGATGGTACGCCCGCATACACGCGGGCAGGCACATTTAAGGTAGATTCGCAGGGTCGCATGACGACGCCCGAGGGTTTCCCGTTGGATCCCCCGGTGAGCATTCCCGCGGCGGCAACGAGCGTGGCGGTTGCGCGCGATGGCGGCATCTCCATCACCGTGGCGGGGCAACCCACGCCAACGCAAGTCGGCTCCATTCAGATCGCAAACTTCGTCAACACGGCGGGCCTCAACGCCCTCGGGCACAACCTGTATCAAGCCACGATCGCGAGTGGCGATCCGCAACTGGGAACGCCGGGCACGGACGGTCGCGGAACGCTTTTGCAAGGCTCCGTCGAGCAAGCGAACGTCGAGGTTGTGGAAGAAATGATCGGCCTCATCGCTGCCCAGCGTGCCTACGAAGTGAACAGCAAAGTCATCTCGGCGGCCGACGACATGCTGAAAAATGCCACCAACCTGCGCTGAGGCCTAAACCATGAATTTGCGAGCATTTTCCCTGGCGATTCTCCTCTCCGCCGCAGCCCTCGCGGGTCCCGAATCCAAGGTCACGGTGTCGAGGTCGCGCATCGTCGTGGGCGATATTTTGGACCGCGCGAACCTCCTCGTGGCCAGCATCGATTTGGGCCCGGCTCCCGCGCCCGGAGGCAGTCGCGTCTTTTCCCGCGACGACATCGAACTCGCGATTCGGCGCAGCGGGCAGTCGCCCCAGGGCCTTGTGATTCCCGGGATCGTTCGCGTGGAGTCGGCTTCGGTGCGCACCTCGGCGGCGGATCTCGCGTCGGTCTTGCGGCCCGAGATCGCGAAGCAACTTTCGACGGGCATCTCCCTCGTTAAGGTCGAACCCATGGGCGAATTGGTGCTGCCGCCCCGCGCCCGACTGCACGGCGTTACCTTCCCGAAGGTGCCACGTATTCGAGGAAATTTCCAGACCGCAGCCATGGCCGAATTCAGCCTCGATGGGGCCATCGTGGCGCGCATTGCCGTGCCCATTACGATGATGGTTGCGGACGAAGCAGTGCGCGCCGATACGGTTCGCGGCACCCGCATTGCTCTGACCTCGGACGTAGGCAACGTGCAAATCACGACGAGCGCGGTGCTGCTATCCGACGCGCGCATCGGCGACACGATCTCGGCGCAGGTCACGTCCACCAACCGCGTGGTGCGCGTCCGACTTTCGCGGCCCGATCTTGCGCAACTCGTCGAGGGACCATGAAGCGCGAACCGCGGGCCATCGCCGGCGCCCTTCTCGCAGCCACCCTCGCAGCCTGTTCGCCAGCCCATGTGCAGCCATTTCAGGCGCGGCAGCGTCGCTACGACGCAGGCAAATACGCGGCTCTCGAGGCCACGCACCAGACGGGTTCCCTCTGGAGCAGCACCTCCGGCGGATACTTGCAGGATACACGCGCTGCCCACGTGGGGGATGTGGTGACGATTCTCATCGACGAGCAGGCCGATGCGTCGGGCGACGCCTCCACGAAACTTTCCAAGTCGAGTTCCGCGCAAGAAGGTCTCACGAGCGTGCTCGGCCTCCTCCCCGCGTTGAAGCGTTCGAACCCCGAACTCGACGCCAACAATCTTCTTTCGTACCTCGCCAAGAGTGAGTTCGCAGGCACCGGCGCAACGGCCCGCAAAGGTGCCCTCAACGGCAATATTGCCCTGCGAATTACCAGAGAAATGCCAAACAGCGATCTCTTCGTAGAGGGCACCAAAGTGCTGCTCTTGAACCACGAAGAATACCACCTGTACGTGTCGGGCATTCTGCGCCCCCTCGACATCAGCCGCACCAATACCGCGGCCTCCTCGCGCATCGCCGACGCCCAAATCGAGTTCACCGGGCGCGGCGACGTCGACGCCACGACGACCCAGGGTTGGCTCACAAAATTCCTCTCCGCCATCAATCCGTTCTGAGGCCCCATGCGCATGACTAACATTCTCCGCGCCTTCGCCGTCGTGCTCGGCATCGGGCTTTCGTTCTGCCCGAAACCCGCGCACGCCGACCGCCTTCGCGAGCTCTGCGACATCGTGGGAGTCCGGGAAAACCAGCTCATTGGCTACGGGGTTGTCACCGGCCTTCAAAGCACCGGCGACGATGTCACGGCACCCTTTGCCAACCAATCGATCATCGCTTTCTTGCGGCGCATGGGCGTGCAGGTCGAAAACGAACAGGTGCGTCTCAAGAACGTGGCGGCCGTCCTCGTCACCGCCACCATGCCCGCGTTCGCTCGCCAAGGTGCCCGCATCGATGTCACCGTGTCGTCGATGGGCAACGCAAAATCCCTTCAGGGCGGGGTGCTTTTGCAAACGCTGTTGTCGGGAGCGGATCGGCAAGTTTACGCCGTGGCGCAAGGCCCACTCATCGTCGGCGGCTACGAAGCCGGTGGCCGCAGCGGATCGACGGTGAAGGTCAATATTACCACAACTGGGCGCGTGCCATCTGGGGCCCTTTTGGAGCGGGAAATTGCTACAAAATTCGTCAACGATGGCCACGTGATGTTGGCCCTGCGCGAACAAGACTTCACGACCGCGTCACGCATTGCGGCGGCCCTCGATAAGGCGTTTGGCGAGGGCACAGCCTTCCCTCTCGACAGCGGCGCGGTTCGCGTCACGGTGCCCGAGGCCATGAAGGAGCGGCCCGTCGATCTCCTCGCGAAGCTCGTGGAAATCGACGTCACCCCCGCGGCACCTTCGCGCGTCGTCATCAACGAGCGCACGGGCACCATTGTGGCCGGCGGCGACGTTCGACTGAGCCCCGTTGCCATCTCCCACGGAAGCTTGTCCATCGTGATCAAAGAGACGCCCGTCGTCTCGCAACCCGGAGCTTTTGCTCAGGGCGGCGCCACGACCCAAACCGTCGAGCGCACCGATATTCAGGCGACAGAAGGCTCGGCCCCCGAGGGTCCTCCGCCGATGGCGTACCTCCCCGCCGCCACGACCCTCGCCGACGTCGCCAAAGCGCTCACGAGCCTCGGCGTAACGCCCCGCGAACTCGCAAGCATTCTCCAAGCGCTCCGCTCCGCTGGCGCACTCCATGCAGACCTCATCGTTCAATGAACCCGCTCGCTCCCCTTCCCTTCGACGCCAGCGCCCTCAAAAACGGCGCCATCGACCCGAGCCAAAAGCCCGACGCTGCCCGCCAAAAAGCTGACGCGAAGATCGACAAGGCCGCTCAAGAGTTCGAAGCCATCTTCGTAAGAAAAGTGCTCTCGGAGCTGCACAAGACGACCAAACTTTCGGGGCAGAAAAAGCAGATGGCCGGCGCCGAAATGTACGACACGATGTGGCTCAATGAGGTTTCGGCCTCCCTCGCCAAAGGCGGAGGTTTCGGCGTGGGGCGCGTGATCAAAGAGTCGATGGTCCGCCAAGGCAAGACACCGGAAGAGGCGCTTGCGGCCATGAACGGGGCTCTCAAGAAGCACGACCATGAAGAAATGGAGGCTCGCGCACGAACGGCTAAAGTTTCTGGCGCAGGTGCCGTTCCGTCGATCGATGAAGATCTCTCCCGCGTTAAGTAGCGCATCCACGCCCGGGCTCCATGGCGCGATCCATGGCAGGCATCATGGCTTCCCGGCTAGCGCTGGCACGGTGTTTGCTTATGGACTCCAAGAGGTAAGGCCGTCATGAAAGTTAACAATTCGTCGACCCCCAGCGTTTACTCGAGGCCTGGGGTGCGCTCCACGTCAACAGCGACCAGAGGCACCAAGGCGGGCGCGGCGCGGTCAACCGACTCCGCCTCCGGCAGCGGCGAAGCAAAGCGCCCAGGGGGCACTACCGACGCCGCAACGGTCAGTCTTTCACCCCAGGCCCGCGCGCTCGCCAGTTCCAGCGGCGTCAACGAGGTCAAGGTCTCGGCCATCAAGGCGCAAGTCGATGCGGGCGAGTACGTGGTCGACTCGCATCAAGTCGCCGAAAAAATGATCGATCATCGTTAGCCGCGGTTTTCGGGTCAGGGTTTTCGGGTCAGGGGAACGCGCATCCCCAATAATGCGCCGGGCGCGCCAGCACTTCTTCGGAGGCTGCTGGCGTTTTTTTTTGTTCGATCCGTTGCCAGCAGTGAACGGCGAGCTCGGGGAAACTTGAACACTTTCGGGCAAGCGCCCGCCTCGGCAAGGCATTTGCAGGTGCCCATGCATGGTACCTCACGATTCGCCCCTGACCGCCGTGCTCGACGAAATCGAGCGCATCTTGGAAGAGGAACGCGAGGCCCTGCGGCACCTGAATCGCCCGGTCATCGACCGCTGCGCCGAGCAGAAGACGGCCCTCGAGGCAACGCTTCGCGCCGTGTTGACGCGCCAAAACCCTGGTGAATTGCAGCGCGCGCGCATTGAGCGGTTGAAAGCTTCGGCGCTTGTGAATCAGATGCTCATCTCCCAAGCCCGCAATTGCATTCGAGGAATTCTGGCCCTCGCGACCGGGCAAGGAGCTTCGTCGAGCATTCCGCCGGCCCCGGCGAGCATCGTTGCGCAGGCGGCCCCCACGCGCCGGCTCCTGGTGCAGGGCTAGTCATGGGCATCGCGCTCTCCAATCTTTTGTCCGTCGCCCGCGATGCCATGGCGGTGAACGCCAAGGCCCTCGACATCACGGGCCAAAACGTCGCGAACGTCAACACCGCGGGCTATGCGCGGCGCCGCGCAGAAATCCAGGCGCGCGGCACTTCCCGCGACTCGTACGGCGGCGTGACGATTGGGAGCATCACGCGCGCCGCCGACGACCTCACGCAGCGTCGACTTCTTGACGTTCGCGGTCAGGAAACCAGCGCGCGGCAGCGCAGCGACAGTCTCGCGTCCGTCGAAGCAGTCTTCAACGATGCCAACGGCACGGGCTTGGCCGGAGGCCTTGTAAAGCTCTTCGATTCGTTCAACAGCCTTGCGTCAAATCCACGCGACACCACGGCCCGCAACGGCGTGCTCAGCGCGGCGCAATCCGTCGTGGACGACTTCACGATGGCGACCCGCACCATCGACGGGGCGCGCGCCGATATTTTTGCGCAGGCCCAGGGATATACCAAGCAAATCAATGAGATAGGTGTGGGTATTGCGGCGTTAAGCGGGTCGATTCAGTCGTCGCTGGCAGCGGGGCAAGACGCTTCCGACCTGCTCGACAAACGCGACATGCTGCTGCGCAATCTCTCCGAAATCGTTGACGTGCAGACTGCAAGCAATCCGGATGGCACGATATTGGTGCGGGCCGCGGGGCAATCGCTCGTCGAGGGGAACAGCGCCAACACGCTGTCGGTGACCCTCGACACGCCGGGCGCTCTTGCCTTCAAGATTTCGGTCGCCGGCTCTCCAGCCATGGGATTTTCCGCGCAAAACATGGGCGGCAAGCTCGGCGGAATGCGCCAAGCGCGCGACGAAGACATGGCGGAAACGCGTAAGAAGCTGGATGCGCTCGCCGCCGATCTGGCCACCGCCGTCAACGGCCTGCACAGCGCGGGCTTCGGCACCGATGGCGTCGCTGGCCGAAATCTCTTCACGTTCACGGCAGCCAATCCTGCCCACACCCTCGCCATCGATCCGGCATTGGCCGGCCATCCCGAGCGCGTCGCCGCCGCTTCTTCGCTGGCATCGAGCGCAGGCGGAAACGATGTAGCGCGGCAAATTGCAGGACTTCAGTCCACGCCATCCACCGCCTCGGGTACCAAAACGCTCATCGAGTCTTACGCGGATCTCGTCGGCGATTTGGGCTTGCGGCGTCAAAAAGCGACGGGCGACGCGGAGGTCAAGGGTGCCCTCGCCGACCAGATTCAGGCGCTGCACCAACAAACGAGCGGCGTGTCGCTCGACGAAGAAATGGTCGATTTGACCCGCTACCAGCGCGCGTATGAAGCCTCGTCGAAACTCTTGAAGACCTTCGACGAGCTGATGCGCGGGTTGATTCAGAGCTTGTAGACTGCACGTATTTTTGGCCCGCGCATTGCAGCTCACGGTGAAGCCAGGAAGAGAGTTCCATCATGCGCATTTCCGACGCCACCCGTATGGATCGGCTCGTTTCGAACACGAGTCGGCTGGAAGGCAAGATTGCCACCGTGTCGCAGCGGGTGTCGTCGGGCATCGCCCTCGACGTGCCTTCCACCGACCCGGTGCAAGCCTCGGCGTACCTGCGGGCGCGCGGAAATTTGGGCCGCATGAAGGGCTACGCGGACGCCATTCGCGATGGCAAAGGAGAATTGGAGCTCGCGGAAGGCTCTCTCACGCAGGCCCAAGACATCATCGCGCGAGGCCGAGAAATCGCGCTGCAAGCGGCCAACAGCACGTATTCGGCGGTCGACCGAAGTCAGTTTGCAGCCGAGCTTGGCCAGCTTCGCGACCAGCTCCTCGCGTCGGCCAACCAAGAAGGCCCCAACGGCTACCTTTTTGGGGGCTCAAAAATGGACGCGCCACCCTTCTCGGCAGCAGGTATTTTTCAGGGTAACGGCGATCAGCGGTTGCTTGAGGTGAGCCCAGGATTCACGATTGCCACGAATGCGAGCGGTGCCCAAGCCTTCACGGCGGCGGGCGGCCAAGATGTGTTTTCGCTCTTCGCGCAACTGCAAACAGCGGTCACGTCGAACGACGTCAACGCCATTGCAACGACGGGCAAACTCATCGCCGACGCGCACCAACAGGTGGGCACCGCGCGCGGCGAAGTGGGCTACACGATGCAACGAATCGACCTCGCCGATTCGGCTCAAAACATGATGCAAATTCTCTGGAAGCAGCGCCAAGGCGAGGCGTCCGAAATCGATCCGGCCCAGGTTTATTCGGAGCTTTCCGCGCTTCAGAACACGCTCACCCAGTCGGTGTCCGTGGCGCGCACGCAGCTCCAAACGCTGTCGGTGAACCGTTTTGGTTGAGCTTTGCGCGGCCAGGTCCGCGATAGGCGGGCGTGGAGAAAAAAGTCGCTGAACATTGGACCTTCTCGGCAGCAAGTGCGAAGGTCTCCTCAGCGCAATGTTGATGGTTACGCGCCGAATCGGCGAAAGAATCGTGATTGGCGAAGGAGTCGAGATCGTCATCACGGAGATTCACCGGCAGTCCGTTCGGGTTGCCGTAAAGGCCCCGCCGGGCCACGTGATTTTCCGAGGTGAGGTCTGGGACAAGATCGCGTTGGCCAACCGCAATGCCGCCGAGGCAGCGGCGAAACTCGACGACGACAAGCTCGCCATTATCGACGCCCTAGACGCACCGTCCACTTCGCCCGCATCGCCCGCCGCGGCCGTCCCCGCGAGCTTGGCCGGCGACGACGCGCCGCAGGTGCCGAGCGCTGCGGCAATGCCGCCTCGCCGCATGATTAGCGGCCTCAAGCCGCTCAAGCCACGGGCGCCCAAGAAGGCCGACGAACCGTGAGCGACGATGCCGACAAGGCTTCGGCCTTCGACATCCGCGCTTCTTTTTTTCGCGAAAATATCGGCATTGCCGCCCTCGGAAATCAGACGCGCGAAGCTCTCGAAGCGGCCACCGCGAAAGGTGTAGTCCTCACGCTTCCGTCGGGCGATCCGGCGCTCACCTACGACGGAATTCTCTTCGGCGCTCCCAGCGATATCGCCATGGAAGACCGCATTCTTGGCCCGATTGGCTTGCACTACGACGGCGTCGTCGTGATCTTCGGCCTCGGATTTGGCCACGCGGTCCGCGCCATCCGTGATCGCACAAGGGCGCCCATCGTGGTCTTTGAGCCCGAGCCGGGCCTGCTGCGCACGGTCTTCGAACACGGCCCTTGGGATCTGCCCACGGTGCACATCGTCTCCACCACGGTCGAACTTGACCGCCTGTGGCCCCAAATTTCGAGCAACCGGCCCCACGCAAAACTCATCGTGAGTCCGGGCTACCCGAAGCTGTACCCGGAGGCCCTTGAGCGCTTGGGCGCGGCGATTCGCAACCTCGTCGCCGACGTCGAACTCGTGGAAAACACCCGGTCGATCCGCTACCGCGAGTGGATTTCGCACGTTCTGCAAAACATCCCGGCCCTCGTCGAACACCCGCTCGCCGTCGGCATCGGCAGCGAGCTTCGCGGCGTTCCCGCGTTCATTATCGGCGCCGGTCCGTCCCTCGATATCAATGCAAAATACATCAAAGAAGCGGCCACCAAGGGCGTCGTGATTTGCGTGGAGGTTGCGGGTCGAGCCCTCGCAAAGCACAACCAAGGGCCAGCACATTTCGTAGTCTCGCTCGAGGGGCAAAATCTCGCGACAGAGCTCGAGGTCTCCACGATCGAAGGTGAGACAATTCGTGTTATTTCGCTCTGCGCCCACCCGACGAGCTTGACCGCGGGCACCGGTGCGCTCATGCCCTTCTTTGAGTCTCTGCCGGCGTTTCGTCAGTTGCCCGAACTGACGGGCTCGCCGGGGCTCACGGTCGGGGGCAGCGTGTCAACGGTGGCGTTTTCCCTGGCTTTGCAGCTCGGGTGCAGCCCGATTGTGCTCGTGGGCCAAGACATGGCGTTTTCCGGTGGAAAAACGCACGCTGGCGGCACGCTCTTCGAAGACATCCGCGTGGAAAGTTCCAAAGAAACGGGCATGCTCCGCTTCTCGAATTTCGAGGTCGCCACGAGGCTTCGCGAGGCTTCTCACCTGGGCCCGCCCGCCAGCGCCGACGCCCTCTTCGAGGCGGAAGGTTGGGGCGGCACGGCCTCGGTATCCACCAATAGCACATTCAATTCGTACCGTATGTGGTTCGAAGTGGCCGCCGACACCGTGAAGCAAAGTGGCCTCGATTTTCGGCTCGTCAACTGCACCGAAGGTGGCGCGCGCATCAATGGTTTCGAGGAGATGACCCTGCGTCAACTTATCGACACCCTCCCCGACGTCCCGGTGACGCCCGCGTCGCTCCTCGCTGCGGGAAAGAGACGCGGCCTCGTGGCCAAGTCCGTTTTGCGCAAGTGGGCCGCAGACAATGCGAGTGTGTGCCATCGCATCAAGCGCAGTGCGTTTCTCCTCGAGAAAACCTCCGAGATGGCCGCGCTCGCCATGGTCAAAAACGAGCCTCACGCCATCAAGCGAGCCTTCGAACGCCTCGACCGCGCGGAGCGAGAAATGCGCCTCGCCGCGCGCCGCCAACCCATGCTCGATGCCTGGGCGTATGGCCTGCTTCACGACCTCACCGTCGCCCCTCAGGAAATCGTCGAAGCCCGCGAACGCGATGCCAAGCACGACGCCGAATGGGGCATTCGTACCGAAGGCGAGATTGCCAAAATTCTCCGCCGATCCGCCACGGATCTCGAAGAGCTTTTTCGCGCACTGGAAGCCCGCGTGGCGTCGGAAAGCAGCAATTAGCCTCGTTTTTACGCGTGATTTTTCCCATGAGCCGGCCCTTGGCATGAGGGGTGCAGAGAAGACCGCGTAGTGACAGCGCCCATCGCGCAGTCGCCCAATCGCGAGGTTTCTCATGCCCCTGCAAATTCAAACAAACGTCGCATCTCTTTCGGCACAGCGAAATCTCGCCACGTCGCAAACGAACTTGGCGACGGTGTTCAATCGCCTATCGAGCGGTTACCGAATCAACTCGGCAAAAGACGACGCAGCGGGCCTGGCGATCAGCGAGAGCATGAAGCTGCAGATTCGGTCGTACGTCGTGGCCGAGCGAAACGCGAACGACGCCATCTCGATGTCGCAAACCGCGGAAGGTGCTCTCGGGCAGATCAGCGACATCCTCGGGCGTATGCGTGAGCTTGCGGTGCAAGGGGCCAACGGCTCGCTCCAGTCGACGGACCGCACCTACCTCCAAACGGAATTTCGCTCGCTGCAGCTGGAAATCCAGCGAATCATGACCTCCACGAAGTTCAACGGGCTGCCGCTCATCAACGCGTCGGCCGCCGTCGTCAACTTCCAGGTCGGCATCAGCAACATTTCCTCGGACCGCATTTCCGTCACGTTCGGTTCCGTGAAACTCGCGAATTTGATCTCGTCGGACTCGCACCTCGACGGCGCCGCGGCGAACTCGATGACGGCGATGGACACCATCGATACCTCGCTCGCCCGCGTATCAACGGCCCGCGCCCGCTTCGGTGCCGTGATGAACCGCTTGGAAATCACGACCGCCAACATTCAGACGGTGCGCCTCAACGTCGCCGCCGCGAACTCGCGCATTCGCGACGTCGACGTGGCCGAAGAAAGCGCCAAACTCGCCCGCGAGCAGGTGCTCGCACAAGCCGGCACGTCGGTCCTCGCGCAAGCCAATCAGGTGCCGCAACAGGCCCTCGCCCTCCTCAAGGGCGGCTAAATGACGCCCTTCGCTCGGGGCCTATGACCTCACGGGCGATCGCCTCGTAACAATCTGAATTTGTATCGATTTTAGGATTTCGGATCCGGGCCGTTCAGGAGGTTGGACCATGGCAGCACTTGGCATTATCGGCGCTAGCGGTATCGATACGAGCAGCCTCATTTCGGCCCTCGTGTCGGCGTCCTCGGAGCCTGTCACCCTGCTAAGCCAAAAGGCCCGCGATGCGCGCTCGGCCTCCTCGCAGTTGTCGTCGCTAGGCTCCACGCTGGCCGGTCTTCGGTCCTCCGCCGGTGCCCTCGATACCGCCACCGAGGTTGCGTCGTTCGTGGTCACGCAAGCGAACACCAACGCCTTCACGACGGTGGCCGATGGCAGCGCGCAGCCGGGCGCTTACAACATCTCGGTCTCCCAGTTGGCCAAGGAGCAGCGCACGTATTCGAAAGCCTTCTCTGTGGCCAAGGCAGACGTCGCGTTGGGGCTCACAGGCAGCTTCACCCTGGCCATTGGGGCCGGAACCGCCAAAGAAATTACGCTCGCCGCCACCGACAGCCTCGAAACCGTGTCGTCGCGCATCAACGGCCTTGGTCTTCGGCTTCAGGCGGGTATTTTTCAAGAAGCCGATGGCAAGTTTCGCATGCAGCTCCGCGGCCTCGACACCGGCACCGCCAACAGCGTGACGTTCGGCGTCAGCGGTACGAGCGCCGCGGGCTCCACGTTAACCGACCCCCTCGGAATCGCCGAAACCGGGCTCACCGCCTCCGCCGGAAAGACCGTGCAGTCTGCAACGAATTCCATTATGCTCATCGATGGTTTTTCCGTCGAGCGCACGACGAATCAGGTTTCCGGCGCCGTCGCGGGGCTCTCATTCTCGCTAAAAGATGTGACCAACTCCACGGGCACGCACGTTCCTGTGAATGTTGCGGTGGCTCCCGACACGGGCGCTCTTGTGGGCAAGGTCACTGCCTTCGTAAGCGCCTTCAACGGCGTCGTAGGCTCGGTCAATAAGCTCGCGGGCGTCGGCGGCGTCAAGGCCGCGGTGCCGCTTTTGTCCGGCGATTCCACGCTGCGTAGCATTCTCTCGGAGCTTCGAAGCGTGGCAACTGCAGGCACTGCGGGCACGGCGGGTGGCCTCTACGCATCCATGCGCGAGGTCGGCGTCACGATCACGAAAGACGGCACCCTCGCAGTCGATGGAGACAAACTTTCGAAGGCCGTGATCGCCGATCCCGTCAGCGTTCAAAAACTTTTTGCGCGGCCCACGTCGGCGACCACCGGCGGCATCATGGCAACGGTGCGTGAGGCGGTCGATGGCATCACGAACTTCACGACCGGCAAGCTCACCTCGCGCAAGAAGTACTTCGACGACAAGGCCGTAAAGGCCGACGCCGAGGCCGCGAAAAAGAGGACGGGCCTTGACGCGTACGCGGATCGCCTACGAAAGCAGTTCACGGCGATGGACGAGGCCTACGCAAAAAACGCGTCGCTCGGGCAACAGCTAAGTCGCATGGGATAAGGTTTTAGTTTTCTTCCCGCGGGCCGTTCTCTCCATGTGCGGGAGTTTCGCCGCAACTCCAGGTGCCCACCATGACCGACAACGCTGCAGCTCGATACCAACAGGTTCAGATCCGTACGAGCAATCCCGGAGAGATTCTGATCGCGCTCTTTGATGGTCTGTTCAAGTTTTTGCTCCTGGCAAAACACCACATGACCGCCGGCCGCCGTGGGCCAGCTGGTGAGGCAATTTCCAGGGCATTTGCGATCGTGTCGGAGCTTTACTGTTCGCTCGATCACTCGAAGTCGCCGGAGCTCTGCGCCAACTTGTCGTCCCTCTACGACTTTTCGATGGACCGCCTGACGACCGCAAACATCAAGCGCGACCCGGCCATGATCGACGAGTGCATTCGTGTCCTGACGCCCATTCGCGAAGCGTTCACCACGGTGGTGAAGCAGCAGAACGCAGCGGCGAGTGGTGGCCTCCGCTAACGTCCAGGTGCCGCGTCACGGGCCGTGCACCACGCCGTGCATCGCAACGGGCTGCACGGTTTTTTTGTCGGTAACTTCCGTGGCCGTAGGGCGAGCCGAAGAGGTCCCGCGCTTTGGTTCAGCCTCGCCGATTGCGAGGGAATTTGGCCGGGAATTTCGGTTCTTCCGCTTCCCTGTGCCACACTCCAGAGACCCATGGCATCCACGACCGACGCCCACGCTGACGCGCTTCCAACGAGCGGTATTCACCTTGAGTTTGCGCGCCTTCCGGGCTCGACAATCTTCGACGTCACGCTGCCCTCCGGTGAACGCGTGCGCGCCACGCGAAACCGTGAGCGCGTTTTTCCGGGGCTCGGCACCCTCGGCCCGTCGACGAACGCGCTCTACGAACTAGCCATCGAGGAACTTGGTGCTGAAGCTCTCGCAGGCACGATCCTCGATCTCGGCGCAGGCTGCGGCCTTGGTGCCCAACAACTTTTGGAGGCTGGGGCGGCTGTCATCGCCGTCGATGCGGATGCAACGGCGTGCAAAGTTGCTGTCTTTTTCGCCGCGAAGGCCACCGTCATTCACGCGCCCATTGAGAGCGTTGTGCTCGATGCTCTCGCCGATGGTGCCGTGTTCATCGATGTCCTGGGGTTCTTGGAATCGCCTTTGGGTACCCTGCGCGCGGCCCGAAAACTCCTTCGACCCGGCGCGCGAATCGTCGTCGCGGAGCCCCTCGCGTATCCGGCGCAGGTCTTGATTCCACCCGCGCGCCGCGCCACGTCGCCCGCCGAGCTCGCGCTATTTTTGGAGTCCGCGGGGTTCGCTCTTCTGCGCTGCGCGGCCGATGGCGGCGTCGTGGTGGCCTCCGGCGTGGCGATCGAAGACGCCTCCGTGGATAGCCTCGTGCGGGGTGCGAACCACTGCGGCTCCGGGGATCTGGTGGCTGCTTTGAAGCTGTTCGATGTGGTTGCTGGCGAGGGAAAACGCTCACTCGCCGTGCAAGCCGCGTTGGACTCCGTGGACGTACTCGTGGCTCAGGGCCGAGGCGATGATGCGTGCTCACGCTTGCTGGCCATCTTGCGACGCTTTCCCGACGAGCCTCGCCCCCTTGCGGCGCTCTCGCAGTTCATGGTGGCCGCAAGTGAGTACACCGAAGCCCAGCAGCTCGCCGAAAAGGCCTCGCGTCTCGCGCCTCTCGATCCGGGCGTTCTCGTCGCGTTGGCGATCGCTCTCGATTCCACACGCAGCCCCGATGCGCCCGCAGCGTGGCGGAGAGCCTTCAACCTCACGCCACAATCGATGGAGGTCGCACTGCCTGCGGCCACGAGCGCGATGGAACATGCCTTTCCATTGCTTGCAGAACGCATCCTTTTGCGAAGCATGGAATACGCAGGAAATACCCTGGCAGATGCCTACATTTTGCGCGCCCGCGTGCGCATGGCCCTCGGGCGAAATGAAGATGCGTCCCTCGATGCGCGGCTCGCGGTGGCCTCCGATCCGCAGTCGCCCGTCGCGCGCGCACTGCTCGCCGCCCTCGAAGCAGCGTGACCTAGCGCCCTTTTCAGTCGCATTGACCAGCCATGAAGGCGTGCGAGTCAGCATAAAAGCTGGTGGGGGTCGTTGGGGGAGCGGCAGCAGGCGCTCTCGCCGACCGTAAACTGCTCTAGCCGACGCGCTCCACGACGAGGGTCATTCCGTAGCCGTCGTCGTCCCAATCGACGTCGTCGAAGCAGCTGTAAATGATGCCAAGGCCGCGCCCGTGCAGCGAGATTTCGGACTGCTCGCTACGCCGTGACCGGAAGGGCGTGGGGCACGCCGCGCCCGTCCAGCGCATCGAAAATTTGACCGTTTTTTCCGTCGATTCCATGCGCACATGAATGCTGTGGGTGGCGCTGCGCTCGGCGGATCTCTCAGCAATCAGATGCAGGTAATGCATGTAGTCTGCATCGCGCTCTGCTGAGTCGATTTCCAGTGTTCCGTGCACAAGAGCGTTCGTCAGCGCCTCCGTGAGACCAAACCGCACGCGCTCTTTTTCGACCCAATTTGGAAGGGCCTCGACGAGTTTGTCCGTGAACGGACCCATGGCTTCCGCGCTCGCCGCAACAACGCGGTCGACGACCTTCATGTGTCTCGGCGCTCCATGTACAAGAGGGTGGCATCGTCGGGCTGTACGGTGTCTGTTTCTAGAAATACCGCACGCACACGTTCGTGCAAACGCTCATCAAGGGCTCCGAGCGTCTCGCCCGGATCCGCACGAAGAAGCGTGAGCCGTTCGAGCGTCTCTTCGATGGAATCCGCGAGACCAAAAGGCTCGGTCAAGCCGTCGCTTACGACGATGATCCGGTCGCCGGCCTCGATGGGAAGGCGCTCCACGCTGTAGCGCTGATCCGTGAGCAAACCCGGTGGAACGCCGCATGCGCGCACGGTGGCGATAATCTCGGAACCGCGCAAAATAGCGATGGGCGGGAGGCCTGCGTTGACGATCGCAACCTCGGCGCGGCCCAGCACAATGAGAGCCGCGCAAACGTAATGACCGGAATCTTCGTCGCACAGGTGAGAATTGAGCTGGGTCATCGCGTCGTCGATCGGGTGATCGCGCAAGAGCAAACGGAGAGAACTTTTCACACTGGAAGCCACCATGCCTGCGGACACCCCGTGCCCGCTCACATCGATCAACGCCGCAACCGGGTAGCCGTAAGGCCCTTCGATGATGTCGTAGAGGTCGCCGCCCACCTCACCGCTGGGAATAACCACGCCACTCAGGCGCCAGCCTGGCCGTTCTTGCGGCATCTTTGGCAGCTGGGAACGCTGGGTCTTGCGCGCGTCTTCGAGCTCGCTTTGAAGGGCGTCGAGTTGCGCCGCGGCGGTGTGGGCGGATTGGGCCTTCGTGCGGTCGGCGCGCGCACGAATCAGCGAGCGCACGCGCGCCACAAGAATGCGCGTGTCGACGGGCTTGGTGATGTAGTCGTCGGCACCCGCATTGAAGGCGTCTTCGATGTGCTTCGGCAGATCAGAAGCCGTGAGCAGAATGACCGGAACGTCTTTGACTGCCTGCTTTTTCCGCATGATGCGGAGCATGGTCGGACCGTCCATTGTGGGCATCATGTAGTCGAGCAGAACGAGCGTCGGCGGCTTCTTGGCAAGCTCGGTGAGGGCTTGACTGCCGTCGTTGGCGAGCACGACTTCAAAGCCCGCTTGCTCAAGAACGGCCTTCAACATCTTGCGGTTCGCGACCGCATCATCGACAACCAGAATGGTCTCTTTGGCGGCGGCATCGGGGGGAGCCGGAGTGCGGGCGTTGGTCACAGGATGACTCAGGATGCCACCGCAGCGTCGACGTCTGCGGTGATGGTGAATACGCGATCAAGGCGCGTCATGGTCAAGACCCGGCGGATGCCGTCGCCTACGCCGCAAAGCACGAGTTTTCCGCCCGCACCCTGAAGCGACGTGTGAACCTTGACGATGGCCCCGAGGGCTGTGGAATCGACGATGTCGGTGCCCTTCATGTCGAGCACGACCTTGGTCGCCTTCGAGGTCGTGACCGCCTCAACGAGCAACTTTGTGTTCGCTGCATCGACGCGCGCGGGAAGTGTGACAACGGCAAAAGAATCGCGATGAGCGGTAACAAAATCAGACATGGGGCCTCGTTTCCCGATGGTACGGTACTGAGAGGGGCGTTGGAACACTTCCCGCGTGCGGAGACAAAAGTCGCGCAACCCCTGGGTTTTTAGCCACAAATGGCTCGCTGGCCCCCAATATCGACGACCGAGGCTTGCGGAAATAGACCCCTGTGAGCCGGCTCTCGTGACCTTCCACAAATTTCCTTGACACCCGGAAACATGCCCCACATTCACGACCTCGCGACGACCCTCCACGACTTCGACGACGCGTGGCTGGAGCCTCGCGCGGCCCTTCAGGTGCGGGGCATTCGCCGCGCCGCCGAACGTCTTCGCGAACGTTTCGCGGGTGGCGCACGATGCATCGCGGTGCGAACCTTAGAGCTCGCGACGCTCCCCTACCCCTCGCGGTTTGCCTTCCAGGGGGCCGCTCTGTCGCCTGCGCCATTTGTCGTAATGACCCACCGGGCCCTCCTCGTGCAGTTCCTGCGCCGCGGTCAACTAAAGACCCTGCTGTTCAACCCCACCGATGTGGTGGCCGCTCGTGAAACCCCGTATTTTGCTCGTCTTCGCGCCTCAATGCCCGAAATGGCGGAGCGCTTGGTGGCCCGCATCGAGGCCCCAATCGTGGAACAATTGGCCAAGCTATCTATACGGCCCGAAGACATCGACTATATCGCGTACGACCACTTCCATACGCAAGATCTTCGCCCCATTTTGGGCACCACCGACGGCCATTACGCGGCGCGGTTTCCGAACGCTAGGCTCCTGGCCCCCGCAGCCGAATGGGAGGCCTTCGAAGACCCTCACCCCATGCAGCGGGCGTGGTTAATCGCGCAAGGGCGCACGAACATTTCGTCCGATCGCGTGGTGCTCACGCGCACCGATTTGCAGCTCGGCGACGGCGTGTTGCTCCTGCGCACCCCCGGTCACACCATCGGCAATCAAACGCTCTTCGTCGCCACCGACACGGGCGTGTGGGGCACGAGTGAAAACGGAACTTGCGTGGATAATTACTCGCCGCACGAGAGCCAGATTCCCGGCGTGTCGGCCACCGCGCGCACCCTCGACCTCGACGTTCTCATGAATTCAAATACGCCCGAACTGGGCGCGAGGCACTACGCCTCGATGCTGCTCGAAAAGACCCTCGTGTGCCGCGTGGCGCGGGCGCCGGGCTTCGTGCAAATGCTTTCGTCGAGCGAGGTGACCCCGCATCGCATTGCGCCGGGTCTGTCGCCCACGCTGCTCCACGGAGCTATCACCAGCGGCAGCCTCGTGATTCCGCGGCGCGAAAGGCCTCTCTCGCACGAGTCGCCGGCGACGTAAAAATGTGCCGAGAAACGCGGCTATTTCCTGTCGATCGCGATGAAGAGACCGCCGTCCGGGTGGGCTTGCCCGTGCTCTTGGTGGAGCCGCGCCAAACGCCGATACGGATCGAGACCTTGCAAGAACCGCGGGTCGAATGCGGCGCTTGACCGCGCGATGTGCGTGATGTCGCGCCAGCGGTCGGCGACCTCTTGCGTCACGGGAAAACACGAGCTGAGCGTGCCCACGGTTTCGATGGCTTCGCGGCCCACCACGCGCACGCGCGCGAGCTCCACGTAATTTTTTCGGCCGACCTCCGCCAACGTTCGCGAGCAGCAAAGCACCGGAACGCCGAACATTTTCGTCAGCGACTCGAGGCGCGACGCAAGGTTTACCGCGTCGCCCAGAACGGTGGCATCGAAGCGCTTGGTCTCGCCCACGGTGCCCAAAAGAACAGGCCCGGTGGCAATCCCGATGCCCACATCGAGGTCGCGAAAAGTCTCCTCTTCGCGGAGGGCCGCAACCCCATCGAGCATGGCTTGCGCCGAGGAACATGCGTCGGTCGGGGTCTTGTCGAAGAGGCCGATGATGCCGTCGCCCACGTACTTGTCGACGAAGCCTCCGTGGTCGCGCACGCAGGGCCCGAGCTTGGCAAAAACCCGATTGACGAAGGTCATGGTGGCCCGCGCCCCAAGCCGTTCCGAGAGTTTCGTGAAGCCCCGTATGTCGGCAAAAAGCACGCTCAATCGCTTGGTGGCGCTGTCGCCGAGCTCGACGTCGAGAAGGTTGCCGCGCCCGAGGTGCCCAAGAATGGCGTCGGGAACGAACCGCGCCATGGAGCGAGCGGTGCGCCGCACGAGCAAATGCGTGCGAACGCGCGCGAGTATTTCACGTCTAGAAAAGGGCTTTGCTACGTAATCCGAGGCACCGGCGTCGAAACCTTCAACGACGTCCTCGACGCGATTCTTGGCGGTGAGCAAAATGATCGGCAACTCGGTCAGCCCGTACTGCTGCCGCATTCTCTTGCAGGCCTCGATGCCTCCCATGCGCGGCATCATGACGTCGAGGACCACGAGGTCGTAGGGGCCGCGCCGCGCAAGCTTTTCGAGGGCGTCGATTCCGTCTTCCGCTTGGTCCACTTCGACATCGAGAGAGCGCAGATTTGTGAGCAAAACCGCTCGATTTGTGGCCTCGTCGTCGACGATCAAAACCCGCGGGCGCGTGCCCTTGACCGCCAGCGACTCGCTAACCGCGATGAGCCCGCGGCTGCTCTTGTGACCCACGGATTTCGCGCCGTTGGCCGAGGGCGCGGACCATTGATCCGCGACCAGGATGTTGTTCCCGAGCGACCAGAGCGCCGTGTTGCCCGCGGCGAGATCGAAGGTGACGGAGGTGCCCTTTCCCTCTTCCGATTCCATCGAGACGCCGCCGCCGTGGGCCTCCACGAGGCGCTTGACGACGGCGAGGCCGAGACCCGTGCCCCCGTAGGCCCGGGTGTCGCCGGCTTGCCCCTGCACAAACGGATCGAACACCCGCGCGACCATGGGCGCCGCAACCCCAATACCTGTATCTTGCACGCAAAATTGAACGCGATCGCCCTCCTGGCGCACGCGCAGAACGATCGTTCCGCGATGCGTAAATTTCACGGCATTCGCCAGGAGATTCACCAAGATTTGATGGAGCTTTTGGGGCTCTGCAAGCACCGTCGGAATGCTGGCATCGACCTGGATTGACAGCTCCACGGGCTTCTCGCCGAGGAGCGGCCGAACGATCGCGATGGCTTGCTCGATCTGCGAGATGACGTCGACCTCGCTGATTTGGAGGACCGGCGCCTGCGCGCGATTTCTTGAGAACTCGAGGATGTTGTCGACGAGGTCTTTCAGTCGGCGGCCCGCGCTCACGATGAGCTCCAAGCGCTCCTTGACCTTCGGCGAGACGCGCCCCTCCGCACCCGCTGCAAGCCCCTCTGCGAGCCCCATGATGCCCGTAATGGGCGTTCGCAGCTCGTGCGAGGTCGTCGCGAGAAACTCATCTTTCAGCGCATCAAGGTCGCGGAGCCTTCGTGTCGTGACCTCGAGCTCCCGGGTTCGCGCCTCGAGCTCTGCGCGTTGACCGCGAATGCGCTCCGTCAGGCGACGCGTAAAGTTCGCGCTCATCGAGACGTAAACGACGACGCACGCGACCACGATGCCCGTGCCCAAACTGCTGATTTGCGTCCCGGGCCCGTGCCCAGGAAGGAGCACTTTCCACGCGCCAAAGCCGAGGCCAAGGGGCACCAAATTTCGGAGCAAAAAAGGCACGCCGCCGACGACGATGGGGTTGGTCACGATGACCACGAGACCGCAGGCCACGACGATGGGGCTCTCGGAGTAAAGCCCGAGCACAGCCCCCGTATAGGCGCTGTCTGCGTACATCGCGGCCCGACCCGCACGCCCGCTGTTCGCGAAACGCAGACTGCCCCAAAAAAACAGGTGCGGCGCCAGAAGACCGTAGGCCATGACGGCGAGGTCGACGGCGCCGAGTGGCCGATTTTCCACGAAAACAACCGCCAAGGCAGCCGCCGTGCACGCTAGAAAGCGAGGCCCGTACGTGTGCCGCACGAGCGGTTGGGCCCGCTGGTACGAGGCCTTGAGCCAGTGAACAATCACGGGCGGACCGTACTCCACGTATTCGTTCGGTTAGCAGCACGGATTTCCGGCCCGCACTTTTTTCGGCACGTGCGCGCGCGCTTATCCAACTTCGTTGACGGCTTGGACGAGCAGCGGCCCTTCGTGGAGGTACCGCGTAGCCACACGTTTGCGCTCAATATCGCGGTACACACGCAAAATTTGCACCTCGCTTAGGCCCAGCACCGCGCCCACTTCGGCGGGCGGAATACCGTGGTTGAGCGCGTACAAGCAGGCGTCCATCGCGGCATACGGCAGCGCGAAATAAAATTCGTCTTGGCCCTGGGGGAGAGAAAATGTGTCGGTCGTGGGTGGCCGCTGGCACACACTTTCGGGCACGCCGAGGTGGGCTGCCAGCGCGTACACTTGCGTCTTGTAAAGGTGCGCAATGGGCTTGACGTCCGCCGCGCCGTCGCCCTGCTTGACGAAGAAGCCCTGGTCGTACTCGAGGCGATTGGGCGTACCGATGACCGCAAAATTCATGCGGTCTGCATGCGTGTATTCTACAAGCTTTCGCACGCGCTGTTTTAGGTTCGTCGCCGCGATGAGACCGAGGTACGCCTTCGCGCTCATACGCGCTTCGGTGCGTTCGCCGTCGGGGCTTTCGACGACCAATCGCGAGACGCTGATGCGGTCCGAGTCAAGCACCGATGGCAGCACCACTTTGCACCGCCACCCTTCGCCATACCCGGGAAAAACCTCGCGAATCGCCTCGGTTTGGCGGCGGTAACACCCGAGGGCATCAAGGGCCGGGCCAATCGCTTCGACGACGAGAGGCACCGCGAGAACGCGGGCAACCAGCTCGGCGAGGGCGAGGGATTCGTCCGCGGAGTCGCGTTCGGGCATTGCGATGGCGCAAACTTTTTCACTGCCGAACGCCTTCACCGCGAGGGCCGCGCACACAGACGAATCGATGCCGCCGGAGAGTCCGAGAACGACGCCGCGTTTCTTGAGCCGGCCAAGCACTTGCTCACGCATGGCGTCGACCACGCGACCCGTCTCGGTCGCCGAATCGATGACGAGATCAGACAGTTGAAAACTCATTGTGTGAGGGTAGCTGCACGGTTTCGCGTGAGGGCAAAAATGGGCGCAAAAGGTCGTGGCGCTGAGCTTGTGTGATACGAAACTTTTCTATCCGTGGTCCTTCAGGAGCAATCATCCATGCGTAAACACATCGTTCTCGGCGCCATCGCCGCCCTCTCTCTCACATCGTCTGCCGCCTTCGCCCAAGAGCGCGCGGCACAAACCGCCACCGATCACGCGGGCGTCGTCGGGCATTGGGCGATCACGTGGTTCGCACCGGTATCGTTCGCGATCGTGCCACCCACGATGGACGGCAATAAGGTAACCGCTGCCGCGCCCGCTGAAGTGAGGCCCGTCGGCGTTCGTTACTGGCTGAATTCGGGCATGGGCGTCGACGTGGGCGTCGGCTTCCTCTTCCAAGGCGGTTCACAAGAAACCAAGCAGCAAGGCGCCCCCACGCAGAACACCGATGCGCCAAGCAGCAGGGCCTTCGTGCTGCACGCCGGCGTGCCTTTCGCCCTCAGCACCGGGCACCACTACAGTCTCCTCGTCATTCCCGAGGCGAATTTGGGCCTTGGGTCGACGACGATCAAAGTCGCGAACAGCAGCGACGCCACCATGTCGTCGTTCCGCCTTGACCTCGGCGCCCGGGCCGGCGCAGAAATCCATTTCGGCTTTATGAACGTGCCCCAATTGTCGCTGCAAGCCACCGTCGGCGCGGCCTTCGCGATCAACACGACGAGCACCAGCTTCGGCGGCATCGATACTTCCACCAGCAGAACATCCTTGGCCACCTCCGTGCAGAACGATCCATGGGCCCTCTTCACGGGCAACGTCGCGGCGCTCTATTATTTCTGATGCTTCTCCTATTTCTGAACCGCGTCTCCGTCTTGACGTAGCGCGCGCAGCGGGAGACTCCTTAACCAGGGGTTTCCCGCTTCGTCGTTTTGGAGCCACAAAAGGCGCTGGTGGTCGATGGCGAGAGGCCGGTCTTGCGTCGCGGGCCTGAGCCCCCGCGTCACGGAAACGACGGGCCCCAAACGGACCCCCTCCTTCGAGGCGTGGACCTGCGCAGTTTCGAGGGAAAATGCAGCGGGTCGGCACCGTTCCACCGCCAAAGTCGTGGGCGATAAAGCCACGTCGCACAGCACCCCCTCGCCGTCGCTCGCGAGGTTCACCGGATCGCCCACGGTCTCACCGCGATCGTTCACGAGGGCCATCGTGAGGTACGCCGCGCCGACCCCAGCGTCGTCCGCCACGCGCGCCGCGCCATCGTCTTCGCGTTCGATGTAGACTACAAGTATCCCATTTTCGTGGTTCGCGATTCCGAGCGCGCCCGCGAGACCATCGCCCCGCGATACGCCGGTGGACTTCAGCTCCACGCGCGCATCGTGGGCCCCGACCCGCGCCACGGTGGGCACGGCTTTCGTTGCCGCTGACGACGAACCTTTGGCGTCGATCCACGCGAGCCACACGCCGGAGCCCCGCACCGTGGCGGCCAAATCGCTCGCCTGAGAACCCGCGGCACTCACGCGTTCAAAGCGCGAAGTGCGCTCGAAGCCTGGATCGTAAGTTGCTGCAATTACTGCAGATTCTTGGCCTATCTGTTCAATCCACGCGGCCACATAACCCTCGCCCGTGGGGGCCAGTACAAGCTCGGTGACGTCTCCGGCGGCCTTCGTGAGCTGCCGATGCCGGCGGCGTGGAAGCGGCCATGCATCGGCGCGCCCCGCACACCCCGTCGCGGTGGGCCCCTTGCACGACTCCGCGCTGAGCAAGATTCCGTGCCCTTGTTGCACGCCCTTTTCACGCGCCAGCCAGGTCGCCGCGATGACGCGCGGGTCTCCCTTCGCGGTGGTCACGTGAATCGATCCCATCGGCTGCGCGCGGTCCGTCAAGCGGTCGTCTTTCGTGACCTCACCGCGCCCTCCGTCGCCGCCGGCGCGCAGGGCCACGAGGCGCAGACTCTGAGCGTTTACGTCGTCGCCCTGAGAGACCTCGGACAGCTGCTCCAGACGAAGAACATACGTTGTATGCTCAAGCGAAGCTGCGGCAATTCGCGGGGTGGGCGCGCGAAAATGGGTCTGCACCTCTCGGGCCGACGGCGCGGGCAAGACCGCCTCTTCGGCCGCGCCAAACACCATGGGACCGTCCGTCAAGAACGCCGCCGAACCCTTCGCCTCGAAGCGCGTGAGCCGCAGTTCACCCCCGCGCCATCGCAAGTTCCACGCCTGCGAAAGCCCCGTCGCGGAGCGTTGACGCTGGGCCCCTCCCGACGACGAAACGCGCAGCACCATGGGCTTCGACGTCTCTCGCCCGTCGGCCACCATCACGTCGCCCTGGTCTCCGATGGTAAGAGATGCCGGCGTGGCCTCGCCCGCCCCCGCGGACTCCGGAAGCGCGTGTTCGACCATCGCCCCGCCCTCGCACGTCAGCGCCACAAGATCGACGGCACCTTCCGCGGACGGAAACGCTTTCGCCAGAAGAAATCCAGCGTATTCTGCGCTCGATGCCCCGGCGACCACGCGCCCTTCGAGCCTTTCTACGCGCACAAATCCGGCCCCTTGCTTGCGGAATACAAGCACCTCGGCGGAGGGTGCCGACAGCGTGACGGCCACAAGCTCCGCGGCGCCCCTTCCGCTCACGTCGATGCGACTGACCGACCGAACGGCCACACCTTCAACGCGCGCGGAGGCAAGGACCTGAGGCGCGCCCTTGCCGTCCACATCGACGGCTTCAAGCACCGGATAGCCGCCGTCTTCCCTTATCACTACGAGAGATGCGCTTGGTGTTACTGCCCACGCCACAGCCTTCTTGGCGAGGGTCACCGGCGGCGTGCTTGGCGCTCCGTCGTCGCCGAGAAGCCGCGCCCGCATGACGGCTCCCCCCGCGTCTTGCTCCGCAACAAAGGCCACTCGCTGCCCCTCAGCGACCTTTGCGGCCACCCAGTAGGGTGGTGCAGACCGGCCCTGGGGCAAGATGCGCGGAAGGCCCATCGCCGTGCCATCAGGGCCAAGAGCCACGGCCACGACGACGGCCCGTTTCGTCCCCTCGATCCAGAGGGCGAGACCCGCGGCCGGGGAGAGCGCGAGGGCCAAACCGCGAGGAGGCTGGAGGGTGTCTCCGATGCCGCGAACCACGGTTGCACCGGCCGTTTCGACCCCGAGCTCGACGCGAAATTCTCCGTTGGCTGCACCGGGCTTGGGCTGGGCCAAAAGCATCGCGGTGCGCGCGCCATCGTCGACGACCACGGGACCAACGGCGCCATCGAGCACCGGGCCCATTCGCAGCACCGGCCCGAGGCTCGGGTCATCGGCCAGGGCAACGGGTGCAGCCTCGGACGCGTGGATATTTGCAGGCGAATCAATGAGCTTCGGCGGCGCGCATGCGCTCAGACCGACCAGCAAAAGGGAGACTCCGAGGGCTAACCGACCACGCGCCCCGAGGGCGAACGTGCCCAATATCGCTGTATTGTACATATTTATGGAAAACGGTTTTAGCGCCGAAGGACGAGCATAAGACCCATGGCGCTGAGGGCGAGAACCACGAGTGACGTGACCAAAATGGCCAACTCGGCCTTCGTCGTAGCATCGGTCCCAGCGCCGTTTCGCGCGGTCTTGCGCGCCCGAGCATCGCGTGAAGCCTCGGTGGTATTTTTTCCTTCGGCGCCGACCGGAGGCGCCGCATCTCCGCTTGGTGGCCCCACAGACTCGGGCTCCGGTGAAAGAATGGCGTCGGGCTCGGCTTCAATGGATGCCAGGGTTTTTCCTAGTGGATCGTCAAGTTCGAAGATGTTGTGGCCGAGGGTGAGCAGCGTTCCGAGCTTCCAGATGACGTCGCGTTTCGACGAAAGTTCCACCTCGCCGAGCAGGGTTCCGTTCTTGGAATTCAGGTCGCGCAGCAGCACCACGCCGCCCCTTCGGGTGACCTGGGTCTGATCGCGTGAGACGTCGGTGTCGGTCAGAACGAGGTCGGCGTCGGCGTCGCGCCCGAGGCGGTACGCGCGGCCATCTTCTTCCAAGCGAAGGCTCGCGCCCTTGTCGTCGCCCCCCGTGCACGTGAGGGTTGGAGTCGCGTCTATGTGGGATAATTCAAGGGATTCCGCAACGAGCCGCGACGCCAACTGGCGCGCCGCAATGGCCGGCTCGGGCTCCGGGGCAAACGTGCCGACGGTCACGCGCATGCGCACGCGACCCACGCGAAGCACGCTCGTCTTCTCGAGCGAGTGCGGTGCAACGGGCCGAACGGCCACCGCTCCGACGAAGGTTCCGTTCGTGCTTCGCTCGTCGCGCACGACGACGCGGTTGCCCGTGACCTCGATGGACGCGTGGCGCATCGAGACAGAAACCTCCGGCAGGCGAACATCCGACGACGCGCCCCTTCCTATGAGAATTCGCTGGCCATCGAGCACGAGACTCGAACCCGTACGCGGCTCTCCGTCGTCATCGAGGACTTCAAAACGAACGGCCATGCGGGTCTTAAAACCTCTTCGCGTGAACGCGATCGACGGCCCACTGAATGACCTCTTGGGCCACATCGCGACCAAGGTGCGCGGAGAGTTCTTGTATGCCAGTGGGTGAGGTGACGTTGACCTCCGTGAGTTTCTCGCCGACCAAATCGAGGCCCACAAAAAAGAGCCCATCGGCGACGAGACGCGGCGCTATCGCGTGCACGATCTCACGTTCGCGGTCGGTGAGTGTGCAGGGTTCGACCCGGCCGCCCACGTGGATGTTCGATCGCAGGTCGTCGCCGCGGGGAATGCGGTTGATGGCACCCAGCAATTTTCCCTCGATCAAGAGCACGCGCTTGTCTCCTTCGACAACGCGCGGAAGGTACTCTTGCACCATCGCGAGCCGCGAGCCTTCTTGCGTCAGCATGTCGACAATGGACCGCGCGTTTTTGTCGGCCGTCGCGAGCTTTAGAACGCCGGAACCGCCTGCCCCATCGAGGGGTTTTATGACCGCCTCGCCGCCGACCTCTTTCACAAAATCGTGAATGCGATCGGGCCGCGACGTGACCAGGGTGCGCGGCGTAAACTGGGCAAAATGCAGGGCGTAAAGCTTTTCGTTGGCGTCGCGCAGGCCGCGCGGATCGTTCACCAAAAGGGTCTCGCCGCGCGCCCGTTCCAGCATCTGCGACGCGTGCAGGTACGCGCCGTCGAAGGGCGGATCTTTGCGCATGAAGACCGCGTGGGTTTCGCTGAGCGCCGTGTCGTGGGCTGGCCCAAGGCGAAAATGCGCATCGGCGTCGAAGACCTCACAGGCCTGAACCCGGGCAAAACACTGGCCGCGGTCAACAAAAAGGTCGCGCGGGTGGCACACGAAGGACTCGTGGCCGAGGGCCTGAGTCGCGCGAAGAAAGGCGAACGTTGTATCCTTGAAGCGATTGATGTGATCGAGGGGGTCCATCACGTAAAGGAAACGCATCGTGTTCTCCGTTCAAGCCACAAGCTTCTGGGCCAAGCTTTCGCTCCGTCTACCATGGCTCGCGTTCTCCGCGGCCCTTGTCGCGCCCTCCGCGGTGCTGGTGGTCTTGCTTCCGCCGCTGCTCTTCGCACCCTTGGCTCCGCGCACCGCGAGTGCCGCGGGCGATCGCGGTGTACTTGGAAAAAACCACGCCGTTTCTACGGACAGCCCCCTCGCAACCGAATCGGCGATGGCGGTTCTTGCGCGAGGCGGTGATGCGGTCGATGCGGCGGTGGCGGCCGTCGCCATGCTCGGCGTCGTGGCACCCGCAGGCAGCGGCATAGGCGGCGGCGGCTTCGCCCTCGTATGGCGCGCGAAAGAAAAAAAAGTCACCACCTTCGACTTTCGTGAGACCGCGCCGGCAGCCTTTGACGCCGCGGCCTTCGAGGCGCGCGAGGGGGCGAGCACCGAAGAAAAGTTGGCTTCGCGGGGCATGCTCGTGGGCGTGCCCGGCGAGGTGATGGGTCTCGTCACTCTGCATAACCGCTTCGGAAGACTCTCCCTCACAGATGACCTCGCGTACGCCGCAAAGGCTGCAAAAGACGGCTTTCCGCTCGGCCGCTACCTGGCCGAAGTCCTCCGCGGCGACCCGTTTAAGATTGCTTCGCACCCGAGCATCGGTCCCCTTTTTTTCGATGCTTCGAATGCGGGCGCGCTCCGTGCGCGCGGAAGTATTTTGAGGCGACCCGCCCTCGCACGCACCCTCGACCGCCTCGGCGCCGAAGGGGCAACGGCATTCTACGAAGGCACCGTCGCCGCGCACATGGTCGCCGAGGCCCGGCGCTTCGGGTCGCTCATCACCCTCGCAGATTTTCAATCGCGATCGGTCATCGAGCGAGAGCCGTTGATGCGCACGTTTGGAACGCGTGCAGTCTACACGATGGGATCGCCTTCCGCCGGTGGCCTCATGCTGCTCGAAGCGCTGACGTTGCTCGGCGCGAGTCCGTCCGCGTCGGGGGCGAAGGCGGGCGCGGGATCAAGCACCTATCTTCATGAAATTGCAGAGATAATGCGCGGCGCGTTGGCCGACAGACTGGTCGCCGTTGGAGATCCCGCCGTGGACGCAGCGGCCCGCGAACGCTTGGACCGCATGGTCGACCGCAAGCGTCTTGAAGCGCGGGCCGCACACCGCAACCCCGCGCGGGCGCATGCGGCAACCGAGTACGCGGGCCGCGAGCGGGGCACGAGTCATGTGCTCGTGGCCGACGACGACGGCAACATCGTGTCGCTCACGACGACCGTGAACGGACCTTTTGGAGCGCGCATCGAGACCGAAGACGGCGTTCTTTTGAACGACGAACTCGATGACTTCACCACCCGGGCGGAGGCCAAATTGTTTCTTGGAGACGCCGCGTCGCCCAATCGCCCGCGAGCCCTCGCGCGGCCCGTTTCGAGCATGATGCCGACCCTGATTCTCGAGGACGGAGAGCCCTTTTTTGCCCTCGGCGGCTCCGGCGGTCGACGCATCGCCACCGCGTGCACGCAGGTCGCTTTGCGCGCATTGCTCTTCGGAGACGATGCGGCGGAGGCCGTAGGTGCCCCGCGAATTCACGTCGGCGCGGGGCTCGAGCTTCTTCTCGAAAAAGACATTTCGCCGGATGTACAAGCGGCGCTGCGGGCGCGGGGTCACGAGCCAAAACGCGACACGATGAAGGCCGCGGTGCAGGCCATGCGCTTCACGCGCGAAGGCAACGAACGGCTCATCGAAGCAGCGGCGGACCCGCGGAAATACGGGCAAGCAGCCGCTCAGTAGTTGCTGAATAGCCGCTGTATACGTCGACCTTGTGGACCCCGTTGGACGCCGTTGGAGAGCGCAGATCACGAGGCGCGCGCATGCTCGCCCGTCGCTTTACGGCGACGCCACGTAGCGCACGAGTTCGACCGCCTGGGCCTCGTTCACGTCGCCGGAGAGCGCGTAGCCAATGCCGTTGTCTTCCATGACGGCGACGGGCATCCCTTGGGTTCGCGTGGTGCGCACTTGGTGAATCTCCTGCGAATCTCCACGCATTAACACCGACGGCAGGTGAATACGGCGCGGATCGAAGACCAGCACACTGATGCGCCGCGGGGCACCAGCGCCGCCGCCTTCGGGCACAAGCTCGTATTGCACAATCGCCGCGCGCTCTTTCTGAACGGGCACAATACGCGCGCCCACGAGCCGGGCCCGGCTTGGGGGGAAGTGCTTTCGAAGCGGTATTCCGATGTATTGTTCAAGGCCTTGCACCGTCTGTATATCGATGCCGTCCATCGGCAACGGGTGCACATGCTCGGCCACCAATTCGCGAAGCGCGTCGTCGTCGTCTCCGCTCACCGCGAGGGCCTCGCGCGGCGCCTCTCGTGCAAGAAGGCCCGGAAAAGGGCCCGCAAAAAGGCCCGGAATAAGATGCGGCACCACCAGAAACGCAGCGGCGATAGCGGCAACGAGGCCGAACGAAAGACCAACGACGGCACTTCGCGTTCGGGGCGAACTTGTGCCGGCCGCCCGCGGAGACGGCGTACGAGCCATCTCTGCTTCCATGGATTTTCGCAGTCGAGAACGGGCTTCGTTGCCCATCGGCGCACACGTAAGCTCGCGCACCGAGGCCTTCAAAGCGCGGCCGAGCGCCACCCGTTCGCGGCAGTGCGCGCAGCTTGCGACGTGCCGTTCGCCCTCGATGAGCGCCGAGGGCTCGAGCTCGCCGTCGAGAAAACTTTCGACGACGCGCACGAACGACCGGCACCCGGGAGACGACGGAGTCACGGCGTGCCCCGGAATTTCTTTTCACGAAATGCCTGAAGATTTGCAGGCGGTTCGCTCTTCGCGTCGCCGGCAGCGTGCCCGTCGGCCTTGGTTATGCCGAGGCTTCTGCCCTGCTCGATGAGAACTTTTTGAAGCATCTTGCGGCCTCGATGCACGCGGCTCATGACCGTGCCCATCGGAATCGAAAGTGCCGACGCGGCCTCTTCGTAGGTGAAGTCTTGCGCGTCGATCAGAATCACGGCCATGCGAAAGTCTTCGGGCAAGAGCTCGAGGGCGCGTTCGAGTTCGGCGCGCAAAAGTGAGGAAATAGCCACCTGTTCTGGGTCGCGCAGTTGGCGCATGGTCTCGGCGCTGACCCACCCGTCGGAAATCGGATCGACCTCAGGGCCGTCGAAGGTGGCGCGTTCGAGCCCCGCGCGGCGGTAACGACTCACCCACAAGTTCGTCAAAATGCGAAAGAGCCAACTGCGGAGATTGGTGCCCGGCGCAAATTGGTCGCGGCCCTTGATGGCCTTCAAAAGCGTTTCTTGGACGAGGTCTTCGGCCAACGCGGCATCGCGGCACATGCGACGCGCCACGCCGTTGAGCGCATCGGCGTAGCCAATGGCCTCGTCAAGGAAGGCGTCGTCGCTCGGGCGGCTGGAACGTAGAAACATGGGTGTCTCGGAAACGCGGGAACACCCCAAGCTATTCCGCGCGCCGTAAAAAACCAGCGTTCCTGTCCTAAACCGGCGTAAACGGGCGTAAACCGGCGTAAACCGGTCTAGCTCTTGCCGTTCGTGTCGGTGCCTTTTTTCTCGAGCGAAAGAATGCGCGAACGCAGCTGCCGCACTTCTTCTTGCAGCTCTTGCCACGGCTTAAACGACGGCATCACGCTGCGCAGGCGATCGTCAAAGCGGTTCTGCCAGTCTTCGATGGTCTCGCGCGCTTGATCGACGATCTTTGGCGAGGTCTTGGCTGGCTCGGGAATCGCCGCGCCGTCCGCGTGCTGGCCCATATCGGGCTGACTCTTACGCTCTCCGGGGATCAATCGCCCCATCGGGCCTTCGCGCAGCTCGTTCAGAACCTTGCCCGTACGCTGGTGAATGATCTCTTTCAGCGTCTGGAGCGGCACGAGGCGCGAAGCGTTTTTCTGCTCCTCAAAAATGATCTGCGCCAACGTGATCTCGGTCAGATCGTCTTTTGAGTTGTTGTCGATGATCTGAACTTCTTGCCCCGCCCGCACAAACTCGGCGATTTGCAGAAGCGTCACGTACCGGCTCTCGCGCGTGTCGTAGAGCTTGCGGTTCGAGTAGCGTTTGATGACGCGGCGGTTTGGGTCCGTTGGGGGCGTGCTAGGCGTCTGAGATTCCACGGTAAACTCGCGTGCGGCTATGCGGCTAGGGGGGTCGGTCGAGGCCCAACAAGGGTCTTTCCGGCCTCGGAAGAGCTATGGCCCATAGCACCAATCACGCACGGCCAAGGGAGAAATTAGCGCACTGCGGCGAGAAGTCGTTCGAGTTCGGCCCGTTGCGTTACGCCGACGCGCCGCGCCCTGATATTTCCCAGGCGATCAATGATGACGAGGGTCGGCAAATTCGACACGCCAAACGCGCGGCCCGCGGTTCCGTCGCCGTCGTGGGCAATGACGTAGGACACCCGATGACGCGTGAGCCACGTGCGCACGTCGTCTTCGTCGTTGTCGGTTGAAATGCCCAACACCGTCACGCCCTCGGCTGCGTGGGCCTTCGCGAAGCCATCGAGAATGGGACTCGTGATGTTGCACGGGCCGCACCACGTTGCCCAAAAATCCAAGACGACGATCTGCCCGTGGAACGACGCGAGGTCGACGGTGTTCGCGCCCGTTGCCCCCGGCACGCCGCCCGCTTTAGTAGGGCCATTCGCCAGCAAATTTGCATGAATATTGGGAGCCACGCCGGATACATCCGGGGCGGCGCTCGCCTTCGCAACCATCCGCGGCACGAGCGCCAAAATCGCAAGAATAGCTGCAATCTGCACGCATACTTGGACGCGCTCACGAAGGTTCAACGGAACGGGCGGCTTGCGATCGCGGCCGCTCGGGCGCAAGAAGGGGAGGAGGATTCCCATGCGCAGCGGAATTAGCGCGTTTCGTTACGCGCGCGGCGAAAGTTGCGGCGCGTCTATGGAATCGGCCGCTCGGAGCCGCCGGATGCGCCGGCAGACGACGGCACCGAAATCGGCGCATTCTGGGCCAGGGGGAGGCGGATGGTGAAGGCCGCGCCGCCAAGGGATTTGCTCGTTCCCACCGCGATGGTGCCGCCGTGTTCCATCACGATTTTTTTTGCGATCGCGAGACCGAGACCATCGCCGTCGTCTTTCGAGGTAACGTAAGGCTCGAAGATGCGTTCGCGCATGGCTTCGGGCACGCCCGGTCCGTCGTCTTCGACCACGACGACGTAAGCGTCACCGTCGCTGTCGGCTCGCACCACGATGGTGCCGCGCGATTCGGCGTCCGCATGGCGAGAGGCGCGCAGGGCCTGGCCCGCGTTGCGAACCAAGTTGATGACCACGCGGCGAAGCAGTTGCCGATCGATACGAACCGGCATGGCCGCGTGCGCAATGCGCCACTCGATGGAGGCCATCGAAGAGGCGATGGACGCGTCGTCGGGGCTCGAGTCCCGGGGCAACGCTTCGTGCGTGATGCGCTCATCTTCGACAGCGCCCATGTTCTCCCGCGTCTCGCGAAGAAAGAGCCCGAGGTCGCCGGGCGCAAGTTCCGCGGTGGGCATGCGGGCAAAGTTTGAAAACGATTCAACCAGGCGCCGGAGCGTCGCAACCTCTTCTTCCACAACTTCGAGAGTCGTGTCTAAAATACGGCGAAACGCTGGGTTTACGTCATCGTAGCGCCGATGGCACTCTTCGATCGCAAGCTGAATCGGCGTGAGTGGATTCTTTATCTCGTGGGCAAGACGCTGCGCCATTTCTTGCCACGCGGACACGCGCTCCAAGTACGCGATGGTCGATCGCGAACGCTCCACTTCCGACACCATGCGGTTGAATCCCGCGGCGAGTTCCGTCAGTTCGTCGGTGCCCGTGACGGGAACGCGCGCCGAAAGATCACCCATCGCCACACGCTGCATGCCGCCGACAAGCCTGTAAACCCGGCGAGTGACGCCGCGCGCCAAAGCTAGGCCCATGGTTAGCGTAAGAACAGCCGTAGCCAATAGCAATACAAGGTAAG
>CAMCKZ010000034.1 GCA_945875545.1 Polyangium aurulentum
GGCGTGGTTCTTGACGAGGTAATTTTTGGTCTCTTGGGAGCAGACCGAGCACCAACGGGACGATGCGACCAAGTGAATCACCTTGATGCCGCGCGTGCCCTTGGGGTCGTAATAATCGGCGAGCGACACGGTCTTGAGGTTGTCGTCGAGGTTCGCGACGCCGCGGTCGATCGCGCCCGTCTTGAAGCCAAACCACTTGTAGTTGCGCATCGTGCTGCCGGCGGTGGTTCGCACGCCGCCCGAGGAAAACGCCGCGCGGTTCGTGCCCCAATCCGCCGCGGGGTAGCAGTCACCCTCGGGGTTCTTGTCGCAATTTGCGCCGCCGCCGTCGCCGCCCGTGGTGACCGGGGCATCAAGGCCTCCCTTGGTGCCCGCAACGCCGCTGCACGCGACAAGTGCAACTCCACTAAAACCGATAAGTGCTGCGCGCTTAAACATGGTGCCCTCTTTTTCTTTCGTGATAGGCGGCGCACCGTAGTCTGCCGTTGCCACACCGCAACCCCGTCTTCACACGAAGACTCTGCGCATCTGCTGAGACTGCAATTCACCGCCGCTACACCACATCGTGGAGTCCTGAACCATGCGCCGTGCCGCAACTTTTGCCGCAACTTTTGCCGCTTCCGCCTTCGCCCTCGTGGGCGCATTCCTTGCCGCCGCATCCTTCAGCGCGTGCGCCGCCGCCGACCCCGGGTGCAAGGCTGGCAACGAAAACATCGGCGGGAGTTGCCGGCTTCTTTGCTCCACGCAAAGCGATTGCCCATCGCTTTTTTCCTGCGTTTCAGGCTCCGATAGCCCGAAGACGTATTGCAAAGAAAATGCCGCCGGCATCGGCACCGCGCCGACCCAGTTCGGTTCGCCGTGCAACGCGACCTTGAGGAAGATCACCGACCACCCCGATTGCGACAGCGCGAATGGCTTCGCGTGCCTCGGCACCGGTCCCGCCGATGCGGATGCCTACTGCAGCAAATACGGGTGCGCTGCCGACAGCGAATGCCCCGGCGGATTCTTCTGCGGCAAGCTCAACGAGGCCCCAAACGTCAGCAATTCTGCTCGCAGTTTCGGCAAGTCCACGACCGCGTGCATGAAGCGTTCTGCGTTCTGTTCGCCCTGCGTAAAGGATGTAGACTGCAAGTCTCGCGGCTACGTTGGCCCCGCTCTTCATTGCCTCGGCACAGTGGGTGCCAAGTTTTGCAGCAGCGAGTGCGTCAACGACGGCGGCTGCAACCGCGACTCCTCTTGCAGCGCCGACGCCGGCGGCGGATTGAAAGCCTGCGCTCCGATCAGCGGGTCATGCAAAGGCAACGGCGCGCTTTGCTCGCGCTGCAACGCCGACGCCGACTGCGCCGAAGGCGGTTATTGCCTCGAACAAGAGTACACCAAAGAGCGCGCATGCACGGCAAAACCCACGGGTGGAGCCTGCGGCACCGGTGCGTGCGGCGCCGTTCCAGTGGGCGTTCCGTGGGTGATCCGCTGCGCAAAAGCCACCATTGGCCTCACCCCCACCGACTCCTGCGTCGGCCTCCGCGATTTCGGCACCGATAGGAAGGGCGCTCCCCAGCCCTACATCGGATGCTGGGCCGCGAACGCTGTAGAAAAGTAGTTCCGCCCCCGCGTTAGGCCGTTGAAGTCCCACGATTTCCGGCCGACCGCTCTTAAGGTGTTGACGAGGTGCATCCACTGGCGGATCGTCCACCGTGGATGTCCGCCGTTCTCCTCAAATGGACCCTGACCGACGCGCCGGGTGCCGCCGACATCGACGGGCTGATTCTCGGCTTTGCGGGCATGCTGCTGGCGCAGGGCATTCCTGTGTCGCGCATGAATCTCCCGCTGTGGGTCAGGCACCCGCTCGTGCGCGTAGCGGGCTGGCTTTGGACGAAAACGACGGCCACGCCCGATGCCGCGCAAGTCCAGCATTTCAGCGTCACCGAGGTCACGTTCAAGTGGAAGCAGATGTACCAAAACAGCCCGTTTCCCCTGGTGATCGAGCACGGCGCAACGTTCGTACGTCGGCGCCTTGCGGACGAAAATTGCCCCATGGACTTCGCAATATTGACCGACCTTCGCACGGCCGGCGTGACGGATTATCTCGTGCTTGGGGGCACCATTCGTCGCGGCGACCCGGTTGCCATGACCTTCGCCACCGACACGCCCGACGGCTTCAGCGATGAGCATGTTGCCGCCCTGGTGGAGGCCCTTCCCGCGCTCCTTTTGCACGTTGATTTGAGACTTGGGCAAGAGCTCACCGAAATCATTTGCGCCACGTATTTGGGGCCTCGCACCGGTGCGCGCGTCGCTGCTGGCAGCCTTCGCCGGGGAGAAGTGCAGCACATTGATGCGGTCATTGGCTTCTGCGATTTGCGGGGATTTACAGCCCTTAGTGCCCTGCGAACACCGGAAGAAGTGACGGTGCTTTTGAACGTCTGGTTCGACGCCATCAACAAACAGGTCCACGCGACGGGGGGCGAAATTCTCAAATTTATCGGCGACGCGGCGCTCGTCATCTGGCCCGGAAATTCACGTGCAGTCTGCATGCAAGCTTTGGAGGCAGCGACGACCCTTCCTCAGGTGCTCCCGCCAGGGGTCGAGGGCGGGTTTGCTATCCACCTCGGCGAGGTCGCCTACGGCAACATTGGTGCGGAGGACCGCCTGGACTTCACGGTGATAGGGGCCGCGGTCAACATCGCCAGTCGCCTCGAAGGCCTCTGCGGAAAGCTTGGCGTGCCCTGGCTTGTGTCCGACGCGGTGGCGGGCGAGGTGGACGGTGAATTGACGGACCTCGGCCTGCACGCGCTGAAGGGCGTCAAAGGGCCGATGCGCGTGTGGGGCCCACCTTTCACGCCCGGGGCAAAGACGCACGAATTGTAGCTACCACTTCGTGTTCGAGCCTCGTTGACGGGCCAAACGTCTCCGCCAAATCGTGACCGCGGCCGCCCGCCAGAATGGCCAAACGCGCGCCTTCTGAGCCGGTTAGCAGGTCAAACGCCCAGCGGTCGTGCACGAACTCGTAAGCCTCGCGGCGAAATGAAAAGTGTTCGGCGTGGGCCGCGTGCACCTCGGCCAAGAGCGCCAGGTACGTAGCGTACGGTCTAAAACCAGTACAATCCGTGACATGGATTTGCACGCCGCCGCACCTTTTTCCCGCGTGCTTGTGAAAGTTTGGCTGAAAGGTCATGGGCCGAATCGCCACCCCGGGAAGGCCGATCGCCGCCATCTCGCGCGCGAGACGTTCGCCATCGAGCCACGGCGCGCCGAGCCACTCAAAAGGCCGCGTCGTTCCTCGCCCTTCGGACAGGTTCGTGCCCTCCAAGAGGCACGCGCCCGGGTAGACGATCGCGGTGTCGCCCGTGGGCATGTTCGGGCTCGGTGCTACGAAACGATCACGCCACGCATACCACGTATAGTCATCAGCCCACGGTCCGCCGATAACCTGCAAAAGCTCTGGTGGCACGCCGTGCGCACTCCGGTCCCAGGCACAGAGTTCGCCGAGGGTCAGGCCATGCCGCACGGGCACTGGCTCGAGTCCGACGAAAGACAAAAAGCGTGTATCCTGCAAGCGTCCCTCCATGCGCGCAGGCGACTGCCCAAGGGGGTTTGGACGGTCAAGGACGACGACGGGGATACCCCGCGCCCAAGCCGCGCGGCAGGCCAAGAGAGCGGTCCAAACGAAGGTGTAATAGCGACTGCCGACATCTTGGAGGTCGATGAGGAGCAGCTCGACGCCGTTCAAGTCCGCGGCACTCGGTGTGAGGCTCTCGAAAGTGGCGCCGTAGAGGGACCTCACGGGAATGCCGCGCGGGCCCTTGTCGTCGCCGACGCCGACCATGTCTTGCGCCTCGCCGCCAAAGCCGTGCTCCGGGCCGAAAAGCATCACGGGGTCAATTTGGCGAGCAAACAAGCACGAAAGAATGGGGGTAAATTCGCGGCTCACGCTGGCCGGGTGCGCAAGAAGTGCTACCCGCGACGCCCGCAACCGCGAGAGCATTGGCCCGTGATTGAGAAGGCTATCGAGGCCCGTTTCCATGCGGGCACAGTGCGACAGTACTTGCAACCTCGCAACTTTTTCACAACATAGGCCCATGCGCCGAGTTCTTGTGGTCGACGACGAAGAAAATGTCCGTCTGGCTTTGACGACCTTGCTCAAGAAGCAGGGCTACGAGGTCGAGGTCGCCGCGAGCGGCCGCGATGCGCTCGAGCTTCTCGGCCGATTCGGTCCTGATTTTGTGCTGACCGACGTGCGCATGCCGCAGATGAGCGGCCTCGAACTGCTGGCAGAAATCAAGGCGCGCCGGATCGAGACCACGGTCATTGTGATGAGCGCTTTCGGGCGCATTGAGCAGGCTTTGGAGGTGATTCGCGCCGGCGCGTACGACTACATCGCGAAGCCATTTCGAAGCGACGAGGTGGTGCTCGCCCTCAAGAAAGCCGAAGAACGCGAGATGCTTCGGCGAGAAAATCGCGCGCTCAAAGCGACCCTGCGCGAAGAAAATCGATTCCAAAATCTGCTGGCCAAATCCCGATCGATGGAAGCCATTTTTCGCAGCGTTCAAAAGGTTGCAGACTACAAGACCACGGTTCTTGTGACCGGCGAATCTGGCGTCGGAAAAGAGCTCATTGCCCGGGCGCTCCACGCGACCTCGGTGCGCAAAACCCAGCCTTTTGTCGCGGTAAACTGCGGAGCCATTCCTGAAGCGCTCCTCGAGAGCGAGCTCTTTGGGCACAAGAGGGGAGCTTTCACCGACGCGGTCAGTGACAGGCGCGGCCTCTTCGAAGAAGCCAGCGGAGGCACACTTTTTTTGGACGAAATTGGAGAGCTGCCGCTCGCCCTCCAGGTGAAACTTTTGCGCGTGCTCCAGGAAGACGTCATTCGCCGCGTGGGCGATTCGAAAGACGTGCCCATCAACACGCGCATCGTGGCCGCCACACACCGCGACCTCATGAACGAGGTAAAAGCCGGGCGCTTTCGCGAAGATCTCTTCTACCGCATTCACGTTCTCCAGCTTCACGTGCCGCCGCTGCGCGATCGCAAAGAAGACATTCCGATTTTGGTGGAGCACTTTCTCGCCAAGAACAACGCGCGCCTCGGCCTCTCGATTCGGGGCTTCACGGCGGAAGCCCACGCCGTGCTCCTCGACTACCCGTGGCCTGGCAACGTGCGCGAACTGGAGAACACCATCGAGCGGTCGATGGTGCTCTGCGAGCACGAAACCATCGGTGCCTCAGACCTTCCGGAACGCATTCGCGAGAGCTTGGACCCGGTGCAAGTCCAGCTCGCAACTGGGGAAATTTCCATCAAAAAGACCGTGGCGGCCATCGAGCAGCTTCTCATTCGCCGCGCCCTCTTGCGGACCAAAGGCAACCGCACGCGCGCCGCCGTTCTTCTTGAAATTTCGCATCGCGCCCTGCTCTACAAGCTCAAAGACTACGGCATCACCGACCTATGAATCCTCGCGCCCCCTTCGCCCTTGCACCCGCTGTTCTTGTTCTTGCAGTCTGCATGCAATTATCGTCCGCCGCGGCGGCCCCGCCTGAGGCCGTCATGGCGCAAGGTGCTGCAAATGGCCACGCGGCAGCCGCCTCCGGGGCCAAGAATTCCGACGTCGCCCCGCCCGATGCAGACTCTCCGCGCGCCACCTGGCAACACTTTTCAAAGGCCTGCCGCGACGGGCACTTCGACGAGGCGTCGAAGTGGCTCGACCTTCCGAAGCACAGCGCGCAAGCCGACGGACCTCGCCTCGCGATGGAACTCGACGCCGTGCTTCGGCGGTACACAAGCCTCGACGACGACGATTTTTCTGCGCGCTCCGAAGGGGATGCGGCGGACAACCTAGGGCCTGGTATCGAGCAAATCGCCAGGATTTCGCAACCTTCGGCCCAAGGAAACGAGACGGTCAAGCTTGTTCGCAAGGCAGACGAAACCGGCGCGCGATGGCTCTTTTCGCGCACCACCGTGCGCAGCATCGGCGGTTGGTACCTCACCCTCGAAGACCGGTGGATACGCCCGCATCTGCCCCAGTCGTTCTTGCGCGAAGGCCCCCTCGACATTCTGATTTGGCAGTGGGCCGCGTTTGCCGTGGGCGTGCCCGCTCTCTTGGGGCTCGCGCGGGCCTGTGCCCTGGCCATTTTGGCGCTGGGTCGCCGGGTCTTTTATCGGATTTTTGGGTCCGGGGCGCACATGCCTTCGATGCTTGCGCCCCTGCAATTGCTGCTGGCGGGTGCCAGTGGAAGCATGCTTCTTCGCTTCCTCGCCCTCGACCCGGTGAGCTACAAATTTTCCCGCGGTGCCCTCCTTTCAAGCATCGAGCTCGCGGTGCTTTGGGGCGCATCACGGAGCGTGGATCTCGTTGTGGATCGCGCCCGCGACACGCCTCTCGGCCACTTGCCTTTGTTCGAAGCGGGGCTCTTGCCGCTCGTCACGAAGATGACGAAATTGGGGCTCATTATCGTCGCCGCAATTTTGTCGCTCGCGAACCTCGGCTACCAAGTCGGAAGCCTCCTCGCCGGCCTTGGTATCGGCGGTCTCGCATTTGCTCTCGCCGCACAAAAGACAGTAGAAAACCTCTTCGGGGCTGCGGCCATCGGCCTCGACCAGCCCTTTCGAATTGGCGATCCGGTGAACATCGACGGCGTGAAGGGCGTCGTCGAAGGCGTCGGAATTCGCTCCACACGCATTCGCACCGAGGGCCGATCCGTCGTCGCCATGCCGAACGCGAAGGTCGCCGAAATGCGCATCGAAAACTTCGCCCAACGCGACAGATTCTTCCTTCACGCGACGCTTCCGATTCCCCTCGCCTACCTCGGCAAACTCGCAAAACTGCTTGATTCGCTGGACGACGTGATTGAGTCGCACCCGAATCGCATTGGCGATGGCCATGCTGCGACCGTGTCGCGCATCGGTGCCACGGGCTTCGAAATCGACATCAAAGGCTACTTCACAGCCGACGATGCCCTGGCGTTTGAGCGCCTGCGGCACCATGTATTTCTCAAGGTTGTCGCCGTTCTCGCAGACGCGCGCATTGAACTCACGCCCGCCGGAGGAGTCTTTCGCCTCGAGGGTTCCTTCGATAAAATCAGCGGCCAGGAGGCTCCATGAACCGTCCATCAAGCCCTTCGAGCTTCGCCCTATTTCGTGGCTTTTCTCTGATGTTAGCCCTTACGGCGGCCCTCACAGTGGCCCTCACAGTGGCAACTGGCGCACGGGCCGATCAGTCTTACGACGAAGAGGGCGTCAACCTCGTCATCGCCCGCGCGTCACGCCAAGCCCAAGAGAACTGCGCCAAGACCCGCGGCCCAGACGGGCGGTTCGCCGGTCCGTGGGGCACCGTGAAACTCACCGTCGTCCTCAGTCACGGAAGCGGGCGGGTCAAAGACGTTTTCGTCGACGACGCCTTCGATGAAACGGCCACGGGTCGATGCGTGGAGAATGCCTTCAAGACGCTCATCGTGGGGCCGTGGTCGGGCAAAGACGTCACGATTGAGCGAGAGGTAGCTCTCCCAAAACCGCCGGAGGCCGTCGAAGAAGAGCGCTCGGCCGCCAAGCGCGGCGCGGACAAAACCCAGGTAAAAGGCAAGAAGAAGTGAAGCTTCACCCGTCGTCAGACCCGGCGTCTACGAACGCCGCTTCTTACGTGCGGCCCGTCGTGCGCAGCTTTCGATTGGCCTTCGTAAAACACGCGGTGACGTGGGTGCAGGGCGGCGGGCACGCGGTCGTGTGGGCGAGTGAACGCAAGGCATTTCTGGTCGTACCACAACCAGCCACAGGAAACCCGAGCGACTACGGACGCTGGGCGGCGTATGACCTTGGGCGCCGTCGGCTTCGCGTCGCGTCGAGCGGTCCCTTCGAGGGTTTTGGCTCCGTAAGCCTCAAGGGCGACGATTTGCCGATTGTCGAAGCCTGGTCCATCCGAGACGGCATCCACGAGAATCCGACGAGAACGATGTCTCTCGATTGCGTGGCGTGCGGCGCGTGTTGCCGAAACAACACGGTGATCCTCGACGCGAAAGACATGGCCCGACTGCGCGCCGGTGCCCCCCAGGCGTTCGTTGACCGCGTCCGGCGAACCGATGGCCACCTCGTGCTCACCCTGCTCCCAAACGGCGACTGCGCGGCGCTGACGCACGCTGGCACCTGCGGCGTCTACGAGGCCCGTCCTGCGGCGTGCCGCGAGTTTCCGGCGGCGAGCGAATGCTGTCTTTTCTCGCGCGAAGAAGCTCTGAACATCGTGGATGGTGCCGCCACGGGCCCGTCGCTTTTTGCCACCTCGGCCTTTTCAACACCGGGGACTTAAGGCGCGAATACCGAGCTCGCGGTGGTCGCTTTTTTTCGGGGGAATGGCTAGGTTCGCGCGCCATGAGCAGCGCACACCTCTGTGGGATTTCGCCCGAACTAACGAAGACCGCCGACGAAGTGAGGGCCAGTTTTTTGGCGTTCTTCGAGAGCAAAGGTCACGTGATTGTTCCTTCCGGCGGCCTCGTCCCCGCAAACGATCCCACGTTGCTCTTCGCCAACGCCGGCATGGTTCCCTTCAAAGATTGCTTCACGGCCAAAGAAAAACGGCCGTACACGCGGGCCGCCAGCGCGCAAAAATGCATCCGCATCAGCGGCAAGCACAACGACCTCGAGAACGTTGGCGTCACGGCCCGCCACCACACATTTTTCGAGATGCTCGGCAACTTTTCTTTCGGCGACTATTTTAAGGAAGACGCTATATCATTCGCGTGGGAGCTCGTCTCTCAAGTGTGGAAATTGCCTAGTGATCGCATCGTTGTAACGGTGTTCGGTGGCGACAAATCCGACCCAAGTGTTGAGCCCGATCGGGAAGCGCGAGCCCTTTGGAAGCGCGTGAGCGGCCTCTCGGACGACCGCATTATCGACTGCGGCCTCAAAGATAATTTTTGGCAAATGGGCGAAACCGGGCCGTGCGGGCCGTGCAGCGAACTGCACTTTTTTCTGGGTCCAAACCCCGACGTCACGCTCTTCGGTCAAGAGCCGGGCCCGGATGGTCGCGGGTGGGTCGAGTTCTGGAACCTTGTGTTTATGCAGTTCAATCGCCGCGCCGAGGGTGGCGGCTTCGTGCTCGATCCCCTGCCCGCGCCCTGCGTCGACACCGGTGCGGGCCTCGAACGCATCGCGGCGATCGTCCAAAACAAGCTCACCAATTACGACAACGATCTCTTGCGCGCACTCGTCGACAAGACCGCCGCTATTTCCGGCAAGGCTTACGGCGGAACGCAAGACCCCGACGACACTTCCATGCGGGTAATTGCAGACCACGCGCGTCTCGCGGCGTTTCTCATCGCCGAGGGCATTTTCCCCGATCGCGTGGGCCGCGAATACGTTCTGCGCCGGGTCATGCGCCGGGCGATTCGCCATGGTCATCGCCTGGGAATCAAGAAGCCATTCCTGCACGAAGTGGCCCTCGAGGTCGTGCGGCTCATGGCGCCCAATTACCCCGAGCTCGCAATCCGCAAAGAGCTCATCGCATCGGTGATCGAACAAGAAGAAGTGCGCTTTCGGCAGACCATCGAACGCGGTCTTGCGCTGCTCGCAGACGAGTTTGTTTCCATGGAAAAATGCGGCACAAAGACCCTCGCCGGGGCTGCCGCGTTTAGGCTCTACGACACCTTCGGTTTCCCCCTCGACCTCACCGAGGTCATCGCCCTCGAACGCGGTCTCACGGTCGATTTGGCCGGCTATGGAAAGGCTCTCGACGAAGCGCGCGCCAAGAGCGAGGGCTCCAAAGTGGGCGACGCGGCCATCGAAGGCGTGTGGCGCGAGGTTCTTGAGGCGGTGAAATCGAGTCACCCGGCGGGCTGCGCGTTCACCGGTTACGACCACGAAGTTCACACCTCACGCGTTCTCGCCATCGTCGTCGACGGCAAGTTGACACCCCGAGCCGAGGCGGGCCAAGGGGTATGGGTCGTGCTCCACGAGACGCCTTTTTACGGCGAATCTGGCGGCCAGGTCGGCGACGCGGGCATGGTCATCGGGCCCAACATGCGCGTGGCGATTCTTGACACGCAGAAGCCCCTGGCGGGCATCATTGCGCTGCGCGGAACCCTCGAGGAGGGGGTGCTTGAGGTCGGCGCGGAGGTCGAGCAACACGTCGACCACGATGCGCGAATTGCCACTCGGCGCAACCACTCGGCGACGCATCTCCTTCATTGGGCGCTTCGCGTGACGCTTGGCGAGCAGGCCACGCAAAAGGGCTCGCGGGTCGGGCCCGAAGGTTTGCGCTTCGACTTCAGCAGCGGCAAGGGCCTCGAGGCGGAGCAGATCGAGTACTTGGAAGACCTGGTGAACGGTAAAATCCTCGAAAATGCGCCGATCACGACGGAAATTCTCGGCGTGGCCGAGGCCAAGGCGAAAGGTGCCATGGCCATCTTCGAGGAGAAGTACGGCGACGTCGTGCGGGTGCTGACCGTGACTCCGGACTCCGTGGAACTTTGCGGCGGCACCCACGCATCACGCACCGGGGATATCGGTGTATTCCGCATCCTTAGTGAAACGGCGATTGCCGCGGGCGTGAGGCGCATTGAGGCCGTCACGGGCCTCGGTGCCCTCGCGTATATGCGCAGTATGGAACACGTACTTGACGGGGCTGCGCGCGCGCTCAAGGCCCCGCGAGCCGATCTTGTCGAGCGGATCGAGCGCGTGCAAAAGCGTGAAAAAGCCCTCGAAAAAGAGCTTGCCGAGGTCCAAAAGAAACTCGCCATGGGCGGCGGCGGTCTCGATTCTCTCTTGGCCCGCGCGCAAGTAATCGAAGGCGGCAAGGTTCTTGCGGCCCAGATCGAAGCGCCCGATCCGAGCACGCTTCGCGAGGTGGCGGAGCAAGTGCGCGATGCCCTCGGCGAGTCCGCGGTGCTTCTTGCCGCCGTGCAGGGCGATAAAGTCGCCCTCGTCATCACCGTTTCAAAGGGCCTGTCGTCGCGCCTCAAGGCCGGAGATCTCGTCAAGGCCCTCGCACCTGTCGTCGGCGGCAAGGGCGGAGGCCGCCCCGAACTCGCGCAGGCCGGCGGCACCGACGTGTCCAAGGTCGACGACCTGCTCGCGGCCTTTTACGCCAAAACCACTGCATCTATTTAGCGCCTTCGGGAGGTCACTGTGATTATCAACGAACTACTTGCGATCATTTTATTCTATGGCCCCGCGCTTCTGGGGGCATTGGCTCTCCTCCTTCTGCTTTACCAGAGCGTCGCGATTGTCGGCGGCGACCAGTTCATCACCGTGGAACGCCGATGGTTCGGCAAAACGATGACCGACGGGCGCACCATCGCGCTCCTCGAAGAAGTCGGCGTGCAGGCCCGCACCCTCGGCCCCGGCGTCCACCTTTTTGTGCCGTTTATGTACACAACCGAAAAGCACAACTTTTTCTCTATTGGAGAAGCACAGATTGGTATTGTTCAAGCGGTAACAGGCTTACCCATTCCGCCCGGGCACTTTTTCGCAAAGACCGTCGACTGCAACATCTTCCAAGATGGGGAGGCTTTTCTCTGCAATGGCGGCGAAAAAGGCCCGCAGCTCGCCATCCTGCCGCCGGGCCAATACCAAATTAACCCTCACCTCTTTACGGTCAACATTGTCAACGCGGTGTTCATCGCCGAGACACAGGTTGGCATTGTCGAGGCGGTTGCCGGTGCCGCGTGCCCGGTCGGGCGCATTTTTGCGGACCCGGTGGAATGCGATGCCTTTCAAGACGCGGACGCGTTTCTACGCAATGGCGGCCAAAAGGGTCCGCAGATACGGGTGCTGCCGCCGGGCAATTACCGCGTCAATACCGCCCTCTTTAAGGTCGAAAGGGTCGCTGTCACGGTCATTCCGAACGGCCACATTGGCCTTTTGACCGCGATGGATGGCGCGCGCATTATGGAGGGCTCGCTCTTGAGCCGCAAAGTGGAGGGCCACTCAAACTTTGAGAATGGGCACGCTTTTGTGACGAACGGCGGCCAGCGAGGGCACCAGCTTGATGTGCTCATGCCCGGCACCTACCGCCTGAACACGATTCTTTTCGTTGTAAAGGCCGTGGTTCCGTGGACGACCATCACGGCCGATTCCGTCGGAATTGTGACCGTGCTCGAAGGGCGGCCCATCATGAAGGCGCGCGAGATTGCCGCAGAAGAGCTCGGTCTCGACGTGCACAATAACTTCCAAGATGCGGCGGCATTCTTGGCGGCGGGTGGGCAAAAAGGGCTGCAAATTCCAGTACTTCGCTCGGGCAATTACGCCATTAACCCCTGGTTTGCCAGCATCGACCAAGTGCCGATGATTGAGGTCAAAATAGGGGAGTGCGGCGTCGTCACGAGCTTTGTCGGTGAAGAAGGCGAAGACACGACGGACTCCAACGTCAACGCCAAGATTGTCGCCAACGGCAAACGTGGCATTTGGGCCGACCCCCTTGGGCCGGGCCGCCATCCCCTCAACACCAAGGTTTGCAAGGTCGACAAAGTGCCGACCACCCAGATTCTTCTCAATTGGGCCGATACGCAAAACAGCGCCCACCAACTCGACTCGGACCTGAAAACCATCACGCTGCGAACCGCCGACGCCTTCAACGTGAGCATGGATGTTAGCGTTATCATTCATATTGCGATGGCCGACGCTCCGAAAGTTGTTGCGAATCTTGGGTCTGTCGACAACATGATTTCGCAGGTTCTCGAGCCCGCCATTTCCTCGCATTTCCGTAATTCCGCGCAGGCCGTGAAGGCTCTCGACCTTTACACCAAGCGCGCCGAGCTGCAGTCGCACGCCAAAGAGCATCTCCAAAGCGTGCTTCGGGTGCACCATATTGAGTCAAAAGACACGATGATCGCCGACGTGATTCTTCCAGCGGAACTCACGCGAACCGTGACCGACAGGCAGATTGCGGAGCAAGAGCGCATTACGTTTGCAACCCAAAAGCAAGCGCAAGAAGAGCGCAAAATGCTGGAAAATGCTAAGGCTCAGGCCAATATGCAGCCGAAAGTCGTCGATTCGGAGCGAGGCGTTGAGATTGCAAAGAATCTTGCGAACGCCGAGATCGAAAAGGCCATGGGCGATTCGCGCGCCATTGAGGTCCGGGCCGAGGGTGCCTCGAAAGCCACGCGGGTCAGTGCCGGTGCCGCGGCGGAGGCCACGCGCGTCAATGCCCTTGCGGACGCGGAAGCGATTGAAAAGAAAGGCCTCGCGGAAGCCCTGGTCATTTTGGAGCAAGGAAAGTCCACGGCCGAATCGTTTAAGTTGCAAGTCAATGCCATGGGCAACGAAATCTTCGGGCAAATCCAAGTGGTCGAAAAGATTGCGACGAATAAGCTCAAGCTGATTCCCGACGTGTACATCGGTGGATCGACCGGCACCGGAAGCACCACCGGCGGCAGCGAAAGCAATCAATCGCTCATGTCGATAGCGCTGCTTCAATACCTCACGGGGCGTCAGGTGTTTTCGCCCAAAACGGGCGAATAGTCAGCTAGGTCACGCAGCCCGTACGCATACGTTAAGTGGCCTACGTGTAGGGTTGCCGCAGACTTCGCGCATACGTTCACTAGCCTACGTGTAGGGTTGCCGCAGCCCGCGCGCAGCCCTCACGCGGCCTTCATCCTCGCTGTTGGAACAAGCCCTCGCGGTACACCTGTTCGTACGCCCGAGCCCCGCTGGCTGCGGTGTAACGCTCCTCGAACAGCTTTCGACCGAGATGCCCAACGCGAAACTTTTCACCGGGTTTGCGTAAAAGTTCCACGGCCAGTTCTGCCAGCGCGTCTGGCTTGCTCGGGGGCACGAGGGGCATGGGCGCGAGGTCCGCGAGCGGGCCATGGTTCGAGGCCAGCACGGGCACACCGAGGGCCATCGCTTCCAGGAGAATCAGCGGTAAATCGATCTTTCCGTAGAGGTCGTTGACGGGGAAAAGCACCGCCTCCGCTGCGGCAATCAGGGCGTGCACGTCCGATACCTCGCCGAGGTTGTAGGTCAGATGCGCCAGGTTCGCGCGCGCAAGCTCGGCGGCGATGGCGCGCTGCACCTCGGCAGCTCGCGGAGTCTTTGGGCGGCACGCAAATACGAAGCGCATACGCGGAAACTCTGCACTGATACGGCGTATACTTCGCGCAAAAACCCAGGCGCCGTCGGACACCTCGAGGTCGCCGGCGTAGAGAAGGTACGGGGCCCGCCCGAGCAGGTTTTTTTCACGCAAATCCGCCATTCGCGCGGGCGTGACATGGGGCTCAACGATGAAGGGCGGCACGATCCGCAGCCGTTCCGCTGCCACGCCCGCGTGCACGCACGCATCGCGCGTGGACTGCGATTGGCACACGATGACATCGCCGAAGAGCAGCCGTCGCACGTTCGCGAAGTCTTTCGGGCGGCTCGCAATCGTTTGCACAGTGCAGCCATTCCATCCCCGCACGCGGTGAGAGAGCGCGACGATTCGCGACGCGGTGGACGACGGAAGATTCGGCGCGAAGACAAAGTGGAAAACCTCGGGCGGCCCATCGAGTAGGAGTTTTCCAAACATTCCGAGGTTTGCGCGAAGCTGCGACGTGCCCCGGGCCGGCACCATCACCTCCACGAGCGGGCCCCAGCTTGGGTGCGGGTTTTCCGCGTAAACCTGGGAGCGAAAGGTGGGAAGCGACGTGAGCAAATCTCGAACGAGAACTTTCGAACCGTCGTTCCACGGCGGCGCGATCGTCTTCGAAACGAAACGAACCGTGGGCGAACCGGCCGTCATCGTTCGATCCATCCGAGAGCTTCTTCGATCGTGCGCACGGGCATCAGGCCTTCGGTTCTTTCGCGGCTGGCCGGCCCAATGCACGACGCAAATCCGAGGGCCTTGGCCTCCCGAAGGCGAGCCTCCAAATGCCCCACGGCGCGCACCTCACCGCCGAGGCCAACTTCACCAAATGCAGCAAATTCAGGGGGAAGCGCGCGACCACGCAACGACGAAACGAGGGCCAACGCGATGGGCAGGTCGAGGGCCGGCTCGTCGATGCGAAGGCCGCCGGTGAGGTTCACGTAGACGTCCATCGTGGAGAACGGAATCTCCGCTTTGCGCTCGAGGACCGCGAGAATCATCGCCAAGCGCGCCGAATCGATGCCGCTCGTCGTGCGGCGCGGATTGCCGAAATTAAAGGGGGCCACAAGCGCTTGCACTTCGATGCAGAGTGCACGTGTTCCCTCGCACGTGGGCGCGACGATGCTGCCCGCGAGCGACGTGCGTCGGTCGCCGAGAAGAAAGCGCGAGGGACTTGCGACCTCTTCGAGTCCCGATTCGGTCATCGCAAAAACGCCCACTTCACCGCCGCGTCCGAAGCGATTTTTCAGGGCGCGCACGGTGCGAAGGCCTTGGCCCCGGTCGCCCTCGAAGGCCAAAACCGCGTCGACCAAGTGCTCCACAACCTTGGGCCCGGCAATGCTGCCTTCTTTGGTGACGTGGCCCACGAGGACGAGCGGAATTCCGTGCTGCTTGGCCATATCGACGAGGCGCGCTGTGACCTCGCGCACCTGCCCCACGGTGCCCGCCGCGCCGTCGAGGGACGACGAGCGCAGCGTCTGGATGGAGTCGATGACGAGGAGCGCGGGCTTCACTTCGTGGCTCGCCGCGAGCACCACTTCGAGCTCGGTCGTGGCGACGACAAAGAGCGATTCGGTGAGGGCACCGAGCCTGCGTCCGCGGTCGGCAATTTGCGCGACGGACTCTTCGCCGCTCGCATAAAGTACTGGATTTCCGCTAGCGGCAACGGCCCTCGCGGCTTGCAGCAACAGCGTCGATTTTCCGATTCCAGGCTCGCCGCCGAGGAGGATCACCGAGCCCGGCACGAGTCCGCCACCGAGCACGCGATCCAGTTCCGCGAGGCCCGTCGAGGTGCGTTCGAGCTTCTCGGCGCCCACACTCGTGATGGAGCGCACAAGGCTTTTTTCCGCGCCCCCCCGGGCTTTGACGGTTCGTGTTTCGAGGGCCTCTTCGGCCAGCGAATCCCATGCGCTGCAACCGGGGCAACGGCCAAGCCACCGTGGGGATCGAGCTCCGCACGCTTGGCAGACAAATTCGGTCTTTGCTTTGGCCACGACTTGAGTCCTTTAGCTGGATAAACACGCGGAATATGACCTCGGCACCGCGGCACTGGAACCTCGCAGGTCGCCGCACATCGGCGGAAATATACGCCGGAATACGCAAGAATACTCTGTGTATGTCGAGGAAGACACGTGGACCATCCGAGGCTAACAAGACGGGTCATGGACCCACGCCAAGCCCTCGTCGAATCGGCTTACTCGGACCGATCTCTGTTGGAAACGGGCACTTATCGCGAGGCCGTGGAAACGGTCCTTGAAGACCTCGACAAGGGCCGCCTTCGCGTCGCCTCGCCTCCCTCGTCGGACGACGGCGAGTGGACGGTCCATGCGTGGATAAAACAAGCGATTTTGCTGTATTTTGCCATTCGCGCGATGGAGAAAATCGAAGTCGGTCCCTTCGAATTTCACGACAAAATTCCCCTCAAAAAGGGCCTCGACGCCGCCGGCGTGCGCGTGGTTCCCCCGGGCGTTGTCCGCTACGGCGCTCACGTCGCGCGCGGGGCCATCGTCATGCCCGGCTACGTCAACATCGGAGCCTTCGTCGGCGCTGGCACCATGGTCGATACGTGGGCCACCGTGGGGTCCTGCGCGCAGGTTGGTGCCAACGTGCACCTGTCAGGCGGCGTGGGACTCGGCGGCGTCCTGGAGCCCCCTTCTGCGACCCCCGTCATCATCGAAGACGGCGCGTTCATTGGCTCGCGCGTCATCGTCGTTGAGGGTGTGCGCGTCGGCCGAGAGGCCGTGGTCGGTGCGGGCGTCATACTGACCGCATCCACGGTAATACTTGATGTGTCCGGCAGCGAACCGAAGGAATACCGCGGCTATGTGCCGCCTCGCTCCGTGGTCATCCCGGGCATGCGCACCAAGAAGTTTCCAGCCGGTGAGTTCGCTGTTCCCTGCGCGCTCATCGTCGGAAGGCGAAGCGCCTCGACCGACAAAAAGACGAGTCTCAACGAGGCGCTACGGGACTTCGGCGTCAGCGCCTAGTCGCGTATCCGAGCGCAAAAAAAAGGGAGCGCCGAAACGCTCCGCTTCCTTCGTGCAGTCTGCACGCAGTTTTTTTATTCGGCGGCCTGCTCGACGAGGGCGAGAAACGTCAGAATGCCGTGACCGGTGGCACCCTTGCCGGACCACCCGACCGCCTTGTCGAGGTACGCTGGGCCCGCAATATCGACGTGAACCCAGTGTTTCTGCTCGCCGATGAACTCCCGGAGAAACATCGCCGCGGTGATCGAACCGCCCATGCGGTCGCCTGCTTGTTTCACGTCGGCCACATCGCTTTTGAGCTGGTCGCGCAGGTCTTCGAGCAGCGGCATGCGCCACATCGTTTCGCCCGCTGCGTCCACCGCTCGTTGGAACGCCGCGCCGGCTTCGTCGGTGCTTGCGTAAAACGCGCTGCACGTCGCGCCGAGTGCGACCACGCACGCGCCCGTCAGGGTGGCGTTGTCGATGAGAAGGTCGGGCTGGAGCGCACGGCCATAGGCCAGCGCGTCGGCGAGAATGAGGCGGCCCTCGGCGTCGGTGTTCACGATTTCGACCGTGCGGCCGTCGAGAGAACCCCAGATGTCCCCGGGGCGGTAAGCCTTGGCATCGGGCATGTTCTCGGCGAGCGGCGCAATGGCGTGAACCTCCACGTCCGGCTGAATCGCCGCAATGGCTTCCATGAACCCGAGGAGGTTACCCGCGCCGGACATGTCGGCCTTCATGTCGCCCATTCCAGCAGAGGGCTTGATGCTGATGCCGCCGCTGTCGAAGGTCACGCCCTTGCCAATGACCACAATCTTTTTTCGCGCCTTTTTCTCAGGCGTATACGTCATATGCACAAAGTGTGGTTCGTGTGTGCTCCCCTGCCCTACAGCTTGCAGAAGCTTCATTCCGCGACGCTGTATCTCCTTGAAATCAAAGACTTTACACTCGAGTCCGTGCTCCTTGCACATCTTCACCGCGAGGTCGGCGTAGGACTCCGGGTACAAAACGTTGGGCGGCTCGTTGCCTACGTCGCGCGTGCGGTTGATCGCGACGCCGATCTTCTGACCGAGCTCCAACTGTTTTTTTGTCTCTGCGCTGGCCTTCGATGCGTAAACAACTTGGACCTTTTCGAGGGCATGTTTCGGCACGCGATCGCCGGTAAAATATTTGGTGAATCGGTACACGCCGAGTTCAAGACCTTCGCCGATCGTGCGGCTCTCTTTCTCAAGAATCTCGGGAATGACGAGGGCGAGGGTGGCAGCCTTCGCCGCTTGTGCGCAGCGCGATGCCTTCGCCGCGAAGGTACGAATCGCCTCGGCCTTCAAGGTCTCCGCATCTCCCAATCCGTGCAGCACGACGCAGTCGGCCTCGAGGCGCCCGAGCGTTTGAATCTCCAGCGTTTGGCCTCGTTTGCCCGTAAAATCATCTTTCGCCGCAGCCTTCGCGATGGCGCCGCCAAGGGCCTCATCAAGCACGCCAACCGCTGCCCCGAACTCGCCCTTCTTGCCCGTGGCGAGAACGCCCACGGCGATGACGTCGGCCGTCAGTTCGTTTGGTGCTGCGTGCTTGGACTGAATCTTCAACGATGACATCGATAGCGATCCTCTCAAAAGACTGCGGCCGCTCGCCCAAGTAATGGCTCGCCGCTGCGCCCGGGATGCTGCCCGATTTGCCACGCGATTCGCAACATTATCGGTGCGTAGCTAACGCGCTTTTCTTGCGTGCGTTCCGCGTCGGGCACGGTTGGTCGGGCCGTCGCCTAGCCCTTTCCCGTCGGCCCATGCCGCCGCAAGTTCTGGCTTTTCCCAGGCACGAAGCACATCGCGCGCGAGGGTATTGGCCTTCACGTCCCACAGCGGACCCGACACGACGAGCGTAGCAATCGCAACCTGATGACGCGCTGGGCCACGCCCGCGCCCCGTGTATCCGGCAAACCACGTGACGAGACCGCCCGCGTCCGGCGCGTTCAGCGTTCCCGTTTTGCCCGCGACGGGCGTCGCGAGCCACGGCTCTTGACCGTGATGAAAAGCTTTTCGTGACGTGCCCTCTTGAACCGTCGTCTCCATCATTCGCCCCACCGCGCGCGCGACGTCGGGCCCAAGAATGGGCTCCGCTTTCGCCGCTGGGCGCTCGTAGCGAACCGTGCCCGAAGCATCAACGACGCGTTCCACAATGTGGGCCTCGGGCCGGTCACCGGCGCGGGCAAAAGTCGCCGCGAGCAGGGCTGCGTGAAAGGGGCTCATCGTGCTGTTCGCAAACCCCGCGGCGGTGCGCCCGAAGCCGAGGGCGTCCGACGGTACGTGCACTTCGCTGGCCTCCGTTTCGACATCAAAAGCAATCGGCGAACCGAACCCAAGACGGCGCGCTTGGTGCTCGAGAACAGCAGGCTTGAGGTGCTTGACTGCCAGCCGCGCAAAGACAGTATTGATGCTTTTTCCCATGGAAAGCGCAAGACTCGCGCACGCGCTCTCGCGGCCTGGATGCTCTTGCAGTTCACGCATTCCGAGGCTGTGAAAACCTCCCGAATAACAAGTCTCCGTCTCCGGCGTCAGGTGCGCGTGCTCCACGAGGGCCGCTCCCGTGACGATCTTAAAGAGACTCGCGGCGGGCACGTTGGCCTCCACGTTAACGTCCGTCGTCCCCTTCGCACGACGGCTTGCCCACGCGAGTACGCGGCCATCTTCAACGTCCAAAACGACGACGCCCGCGCGGTCAAAGCGATGATGCTCGAGGAGTTTTTGGGTCGCTTTTTGGAGCACCGGATCCACCGTCAACTCGGCCCGCTCACCGCTCGGCAGCGACACGGACGCGGCCCCGGATTCGGCTTTGATGCGCGCCAGATTGAGCCCCGCAAAAGGCGTCCGCAACATCGGCGCCGCGGGTTTATCGACCATCGCGGGCGGTGAAACGCTCGACCCGGAGGGACGTGGCCCGTCGTCTTTTCCGCGACACGACACGAGGGCAGCCGCCACAATCAGTGAGGAAATGCGCCGCGAACGAGACACCATACACCGGGGGTCGCATGTGGACCCGAACTCGGGCAACTATTCGGCATGCGCTTGTCTCCGCTTCACATCGTCTTTCGCGTGGCTGTCGTGAGCACCGTTCCCATCGCGCTCGGCGCAGCTCCTCGGGTCGAGGTCGATACCCACACGTCGTTCGCGGAGGCGCAAGCTTGGCTCCTCCCATTGGCCGATACGGATGACGGCGTCCGCCCGGTGGACGATCGCCTCTCGGTGCAAGGGCTCGCTCTGCAACGCACGAACGGGGAGCCGTGGCCCGAGACGTTCACCCTCGAACTCGACGGCCAGACGGAGGTCATTCGGCTCGGGCGATTGAAAACGCGATCGCCCGTTGTTCTTCGTTTTGAAACGGCGCGCGCGCTTCATTCTCTGCGCGTCACGGTCCTCCATGAACCCATCGACGACGCCCTCGTTCACGTGATTCTAGAAGAGTTTTTCCGAGGAGATTCCCTCGATAAACTGCTGCCACAGGTTTCAAGCCCCCCGCCCATGGGGTCGCGCATTTCCGCCCTTCTCGCCCACGCATCGGAGCCTGTTTTCGATGGGCTCGGACGCGCCTGGAAGACGATGCCTGCGAGCGCGCAGCTCACCGCGCTGGATACAGTTGGGCCGTCTCGCTGCGGCCCTGGTCTTCCGTTTCTGCTGCGCGTCTTTCTCGACGGCGGTGAACTTGGCGATCGCTCGGAGCGGCTTCTTGTCGGCTGCGGTTCGCGGGCTGCGGGCGGTATCGCGTTGCGGTTCGACGGTGCGGACGGCCCTCATCGGGCCAAGCTCGCCCGCCTCTACGCGGGGGCCGACCCGAGCCGCGCGTTTGCCTCATTGCTCGAAGCGTCGAGCTCCAGCGAAGGCCCATTGCGGGTCGCCCTTCGCTCGGCGTTGGAGCGTTCGGCAAAGCATTTTTCGTCTGAATTTATACAGGCAAAACTGTCTGATTCATCGGTTTCGCTGCGTTCGCGACTGGCCCTCGCAGGTGCCGTGACCGTCGCGCAAAACGAAGGCGCGCTGTCGGCGGTTGTCGAGAGCGGCGTGAAGAGTTTGGACCCACACGATCGGCGACGCGCAGCTCTTCTCGCCCGGGACCTCCCTCTTGCCTCACGGCGAACGATGGCGCCCGTGTTGCTCGCCGCCTACGATCAAGAGTCGTCCGCCACTTCACGTGTATTGTACACAGATAGCCTGTGGCCCGTCGTGGGCGACGAGGCACGTCAACGTTTCCTCACGGACAAATCTCCCTCGGTGCGTGCCGCAGCGGGCCTGATGGCGAAGGAGGCGCGAAGCCCGTCGATTTCGCCGGCGGTCGCGGCGCAGCTGGAACGCGAAACCTGGTTTGAGCCCGCCAAAGCCCTGGCGGAAGCCCTGGCCACCGTGGCACCGAATGACCACACGCGGGAGGTTCTCGCGGCGAAAGAGAATGACGCGAAGACCAGCCTTTTTGCAGCTGCTTTCCTCCGCGCGCGCGCCCTGTCCGGCGACCCAAAAGTGGCGTCATCCGCGAAGAAAAAACTGCGCGACGACCAGGCACCGCTCGCACTTCGCGTGGCCTCGGCCGAAGCATTGGTTGTCCTCGGCGATTCGAGCGTGAACCACGAACTTGTGCGCCTGGCCATGCGCGCTCAGGACCCGGTTTCCGAAGACGATTCGCCACTCGCGTACGCGTGCCTTGAGGCCCTCGAAGTATTGGCGACCTCGGCGGATCGGGAAACCCTCGCGCCGCTCGTCGCCGTGAAAGACCCCGCCATTCGCGCGCTCGCACGGCGCGTGGTTCACGGAGGCGCGGTCCCATCGACCACGGCCCCTCAATGACGAGGCATGGCTCGCCCGCGGTTTGCTACGCGATGGTCGAGCGCGGTGCGCGTTTGATCGATGTGCGTGCCCCGGAAGAATTTGCCGATGGGCATCCAAAAGACGCGCAAAACGTGCCATTTACACGCTTTCGCGAAGGCCGCCTCGTGGACGACCCACTGTTTTTGGCCGCCATTTTGGATTCATGCAGTCTGCATCAATCCCTCGCCCTGGTGTGCCGTTCTGGGGCGCGGGCAACCAAGGCGGCGACCCTTCTCGAGGGTGCAGGGTACACAGATATTTGGGTGGTCATCGGCGGCTACGAAGGCACGCGAGGCCCCTTCGGAGAGGTCGTCGATCCCGGTTGGCGACGCCTCGAACTGCCATAGCCGTCGAGTCGTTCTCGTCTCCCCGCAGTCATCTACGGTGCCTGATGCGGGCCCGGTTTCTCGCCCTCTTTTTCGCCTTGGCGGCGACGTTCGTAGTCGACGCCGCTGCGTAGAATGACTTCCCGATCGCGCAGGGCTTGCTGGGCCTGGGCCACAAGTTCCGCCGTGAAAAACGTGAGCCCATAGCGGCCATCCGGGTCGCGGTGAAACACGTACCGACCGCCCGTGGCAGTCACGACCGTCGCAAGATCGCCGTCGTTCTCCACGTGCTCAATGGGCGACAAGCCTTTGGTGAGGTGAGCGACCCATCCCCGAGCCTCTGCGTAACGGGCGAAGGCTTGCGGCCCGTTGTCGCCGACGGCGATAGCGCCATATTTCTCAGTAAAAACAAGGACTTCGTCCGCCGGAAAATTCTTACGCACGACCGCCAACGACTCGGTACGCGTGCGCGCCATCGCGTAGGTCGCGTCTCGCGCCGCCACCTCAAGGTAGGAAAAAACGACCTGCGGCTGGCCCAACTCCAAGTGCTTGGCCATGCGCAAATAGGCCCCCTCCGGCGTGGTGTCGGCGGGGTAACTGCGCGCGTAGACCCCGAGAAAGACCGCCCCGAGGGCGAACATTCCGGCAGCGATGCGAACGTTTCGAGTCGTCATGAGCGTGCCTCACGGGTAGCGGACTGCCTCGCCCTTTGCCACCACGGAAACCGCCCGTGCGTTCCCGATGCTCCACCAAAAACCCGTCTTCGTTGTCGTTCCGGCGCGCGATGAGTTCCCTCGAATTCATCGCGTTATCAGCCAGTTGCCGGCCTTCGTGGACGCCGTCGTCGTCGTGGATGACGGAAGCGTCGACGGTACCCACGCGCGGGCCCGCAGCGCGTTGGCAGGGCGCGGCGTTGCCGTGCGGAACGAAGTCGCGCTCGGCGTCGGCGCAGCGATCGCCCGCGGTTACAGAATATGTGCAGACTACACCGATGTTTCGGAAGCCGCCATTGCAGTCATGGCCGGCGATGACCAGATGGACCCGGGCGACCTTGAGGCGGTGGTGACGCCAATTGTTCGCGGCGAATGCTCGTACGTGAAGGGCAACCGGTTCGCCCACGCAGACGGCGCAAGTGCCATGCCGTGGGATCGAAAACTCGGCGGGCACTTTTTTTCGCGCGCCACGAGCATCGCCATCGGCCAGCCCGTGCACGACTCCCAGTGCGGCTTCACGGCGATCTCCCGCGAGTGCCTCGTTCGCCTTCTTTCCCAGCCTTTTTGGCCCAGTTTTGGGTACCCCAACGTTGTTCTTGGCGATCTCGCGCGCATGGGCGCACGCGTCAAAGAGGTGCCCGTGCGCGCGGTTTACGCCGACGAAGTCAGTCGCCTACGCGCAAAACATGTCTTCGCCATTGCCGGCCTCATCGCGCGCGAGGCCTGGAAAACTCACTGCACAATACATGCAACTCAAGGTGCGGCGGGCGTCGCCTCGCGCCCGTGATTCGGCGGACGTCACCGTCGATGCCGACGTTTTTCAGCGTCAAGCGAGAGCGCGCTCGACCATCGTCGTGGCAAAACGGAGAACGTGGCCGAGGTCAAAACAGCTCGACACACGCTCACTGGATAGGCGGCCCGTGATGTCTGTGTCGGCCTGCACGTTGGCGCGGAGAGTGCCCTCGCCTCGCCATGCTTTCATCGCGTTGCGTTGCACGAGGACGTAGGCCTCTTGCCGCGCCATGCCGGCCTCCACGAGCGCCAGAAGCAGACCCTCGGAAAAGAAAAGATCGCCCGCTCTATCGAGGGAACGCTGCAAATTTGCTGGATATATGACAAGGCCCTCCACGAGGCCTTTGGTGCGATCGAGCATGAACGCGAGGGTCGCGGTCACGTCGGGGCCAATCATTCGCTCGACCGACGAATGGCTGATGTCGCGTTCATGCCACATGACGATGTTTTCAAAAGCCGGTGCCACCGCGGCACGAACGATCCGCGCGAGGCCACACAGGTTCTCGCTGAGAATTGGATTTCGTTTGTGCGGCATCGCGCTCGACCCCTTTTGCCCCGCCGTGAAGGCCTCCTCGGCCTCGCCGACGTCGCTCCGCTGCCAATGGCGCACGTTGGTCGCCAGGCGCTCGATGGCGCTCGCTACAAAGGCGCAGGCGGTGAAGACCTCCGCGTGGCGATCGCGGGGAACAATCTGGGTGGCCAAGGGTTCGGCCTTCAGCCCCAATTTTGCAAGCGCCACGCGCTCGATTTCTGGCGACAAATGCGCGTAAGTTCCGACGGCACCCGCGACTTTTCCGTAGGCAATTCCCTCGCGGGCGCGCTCGAGGCGCTCGCGTCCGCGCTTCAATTCTGCGAAGTGCCCGGCGAGAACGATGCCGAACGTGACCGGCTCCGCGAACATGCCGTGACTCCGACCAATCATCGGCGTTTCCGCGTGCTCGCGGGCCCGTTTCGCGAGGGCTTCGAGGGCCGCATCCGTGCGGACGATGAGCTTATCGACGGCCTCCACCATCAAGAGTGCGAGAGCACTATCGAGCACGTCGCTCGAGGTCATTCCGCGATGAAGCCAACGCGCGTCGTCGCCCACAAGCTCCTCAACATGCGTGAGGAATGCAATCACATCGTGTTTCACGGTTCGTTCAATCGCCTCGATGCGCGCGGCATCGAGGACGATGTTTTTCGAACGAATACGCCCGGCCACACCCTCCGGAACGAGGCCGTGTTGCTCCATGGCTTCGCAGGCCGCTAGCTCCACTTCAAGCCACACTTTGAAGCGTTTGTCGGACGTCCAAAGGTCGGCAAAATCAGGCGGGGTGTAGCGAGCGATCATGCGAAGCGCGGTAGCCCTTTTTCGGTGCCGGCTGTGAAGTTAGAGCGGGTTTCAGTCACATCGACCCCCGCGTGGATGCGTGCGATTCGGCAGGAAAGGCTGGTGGGGGTCGTCGGGGGAGCGGCAGCAGGCGGCCACTCTTCACAGGCCGACCGTAAACTGCCCTAGTTGTACGAGCGTTTGCCGTCGCGCGCGAGCTCACGCAGAAGCGGCGCTGGCTCCCATCGTGCGCCGAAACGATCGTGAAAACCCTGGATTCGGCGGTAAGCCTCCGCGGCGCCGATGGTGTCGACGTAGCGGAACGGGCCGCCTCGAAACGGAGGAAAGCCGAGCCCAAAAATGGCCCCAATATCGCCATCGCGAGGACCGCGAAGAATGCCTTCGCCGAAACAATGAAACGCCTCGTTCACCATCTGAAGGCCGCATCGCATCTGGATGTCTTCGGCCGCCATCTGGGCTGTGGGCTCAATGCCGACAAGCTTGTAAACCGACGTATCTACTTGCCTTTTTCCCTTCTTTTTGGCGCCGGCGTCGCCGTAAAGGTAAAGCCCTCGACCATTTTTTCGCCCCTTGCGGCCGTCGTCGAGAAGTTTGCTCGTGGCCGCCGGTGCGATCATGCGATCGCCGAAAGCTTGGCGCATCACGACGCCCACGTGACTGCCGACGTCGATGCCAACTTCGTCGAGGAGTTGCAGTGGCCCAACGGGGAAACCCCATGCCACCATCGCGTCGTCGATAACATCGATGGCAACGCCTTCGGATAGCAGGTACGCAGCCTCGTTAAGGTATGGGGCAAGTATGCGGCTGGTATAGAAACCAACACCATCGCCGACAACGATGACGGTCTTGCCTTGCTTCTTCCCAAGCGCAACGGCGCGAGCGACCGACTCATCGCTCGTTTTCGCCGTGCGGATGATTTCGAGGAGCGGCATTTTATGCACGGGCGAGAAATAATGCATGCCCAGCACGTTCTCGGGCCTCTGCGCATTTGCTGCGATTTGAGTGATGGGAATCGAGCTCGTATTCGACGCAAAGAGAGCGTGCGCGGGAGCTATCGCTTCGACTTGGCGGAGCATTTCTTGCTTCAGTTCCAGGTCCTCAAAGACGGCCTCCACGACGATGTCGGCGTGCTTAAGGCCGCTCCAATCGGTTGTCGCCGTCACGCGCGCGAGGTCGGCTTGCCCGTCGATCGCAGTCGATTGTTTCTTCTTCACGCGCTCGCCGACGAGTTCACCGACGTAACGAAGCGCGCGGCCGCGGCCCGCCTCGTCGCGCTCGCGGATGCGTACATGAATGCCCGCGCGCGCCGTCACGAACGCGATGCCTCCGCCCATCAGGCCTCCGCCGAGGACCGTCATGCGGGTCGTGGCGGGCAGCTCGGTGCCCGGCGCCAGACGGTCGGTTCCCGTGTCTTTTTTTAGAGCCGTTGTGGCCTCGAAAATCTCCACAAGCCTGGCGGAAACCTCGCTCACGACGAGCTCACCAAACAGTTTGGCTTCGAGAGCTGCGCCCGCCGCAAACCCCTTCGATGCGTAGCGTTCGAGGACATCGACGATGCGCTCCGGTGCCGGGTAGTGACCACGGGTTTTCTTTCGCAACGCTTCACGCGCTTTCGAAAACAGCACGCGGCGACCGAGCGGGTTGCCCTCGATGGCGCTCCGCGTGACGTCGGCCTGAAGGGTCTGGACGTCGAGATGCTTCTTTTTGTTCCCCTTCTTTTTCGCTTCGAGGATCGCGTGCACCTTGGCCTTCGCCACCTTCGTGAGATGCGCCGCTGGCACGACGTCGTCGACGAGGCCGAGGGTCTTGGCCTTCTTCGGACGCACATTTTTGCCCGTGAGCCCGAGGTCCAAAGCTACGCGCACATCGGCCCGTTCGGCCACGCGCAAAAGCCCGTTCGCACCGGGAAGTAGGCCCAATTGCACCTCGGGCAGTGCGACCATTGTCTTAGGCGAATCGCTCAAAATAATGGCGTGGCATGCGAGGGCGAACTCAAATCCGCCACCGAGGGCCGGGCCATCAATCGCCGCCACAAAAATCTTTTTGCTCGCCTTGATGCGCCCAAAAAGTTGGGCCAGGTCCGCGGCGCCCCTCTCCGCTTCTTGGGCGAACTTGATCGCGGCAACCATTTGAATGTTCGCGCCAACGATGAAGCTTTGTTTCTTGGCGCTCGAAACCACAACGCCCAAAATGCTGTCGTTCGACTCGATGGTGTCGAGCAGTGCCGCCAGCTGTTCGCCGAAGGCCTGCGTGAGCGTGTTCACCGAGGCCTCGGGGTCGTCGAGAACGAGCATCGCAATGCCGTCTTCGGGTTCCCCGAGCTGCATGACAGCCCCCGCGAGGCCGCGATCGTGGGCCCCAGACATCACTCGACCTCCACGATGATCGTCGCGCCAAGGCCACCCGCCGCGCACGCTGTCGCCAGGCCAAATCCGCCCCCGCGCCTCTTAAGTTCGTGAAGAACCGTGGTGATTTGCCGGGCACCGGTCGCGGCGAATGGGTGACCGATGGCGATGGACCCGCCGTGGACATTGAGCTTGTCGTCGTCGACCTCGCCGAGAGGTGCCGATCGGCCGAGCTTGTCGGCAAAATATTTCTTGGAATTCCATGCTTGTAGATTGCACAGAACCTGCGCCGCAAACGCTTCGTGAACATCCACCACGGCCATGTCTTGGAGCGTGAGCCCCGCGCGATCGAGGGCGAGCGGCGTGGCATGCGTCGGGCCCATGAGCATCCAGCCGTTGGGATCGAGGGCCGCGTAGGCCCAGCTTTTCAAATAACCGAGCGGCGTATATCCTAGGCTTTTTGCTCGACTTTCCGTCATGACCAAGAGGGCGCTCGCCCCGTCTGTGAGCGGAGAGGCATTGCCCGCCGTGATGGTGCCGTTGGCGCGATCGAAGGCCGGCCGCAGCTTCGCATAGCCCTCGATGGAGGAATCTTTGCGCACGAGGTTGTCTTCAAAAACCGGCGCATCGTACTTCGGCGGCACGAGCACGCGCATGACCTCTGCGTCGAAAATTCCATCGGCCCAAGCCTTGGCCGCGCGCGAGTGGCTGCGGTGTGCAAACGCATCTTGAGCCTCGCGCGTGATGCCCGATTCGCGTGCCATTTTTTCCGCCGACTCGCCCATCGTGAGGCCCGTCGAAAACTCTTTGATCGCTGGCGGAACCGGCACCAAATCTTTCGGCGACAGCCGGGAAAGCAGCTTCAACTTGTCGCCGAGGCTTCGCGCTTTCTGCGCCTCCACGAGAATGTTGGAGAGTTTGCGACTGATGGTGATCGGCACGTCCGAGGAGCTGTCGGCGCCGCCGGTGATCGCCACCGAACCCTGCCCTGCGAGCATCGCTTCGGCGGCACTCGTAAGCGATTGATACGAGGTCGCACAGGCGCGGCTCACGCTGAACGCCTGCACGTTGTGCGGCAGTCCGGTGCCAAGAATGACCTCGCGCGCGATGTTGGGCGCGTGAATGCTCGGCAACACTTGCCCGTAGACGCAGAGGTCGACAAGCTTCGGATCGAGCTCGCTTTTTTGCACAAGTTCGGCGACCACAATGCGCGCCAAATCCAGAGCCGAAAGGCTCATGTAGTGCGACGTTTGCCTGGCGAACGGCGTGCGCAGACCCGCGACAATGGCAATGCGCTCGGGCTTCGATCGACCCGCCGCAGGTGCCCGCGGGGTGGGCTTTGCTGCGGGAGAATCCGTTGGCGAACTCGCCTCGACCTCGCCCCCAAGATCGCCCGCCAGGGACGCCTCCGCCCCATCGGATCCGTCAGGCTGCGTGGTCTTGGTGCGAGGGGCTGTCTTTTTTTTTGTGGTGGCCACGGAAACCTCAGGAAAGTGAAGGGCAACGGCGGCCGAGCGTGCGCGCCGGGCCGGCAATGAATCGTTATTCAGTAAGCAGCTCTTGCCACGATAACGCGACGTGTCAACAGTTTAACGCCGTTTTTTATCGGCCTGTGGTAGCGGCCCATGGCCTGCTAAATCCTTTGACGGAGCTTTCCATGCCAACGCTAAGCGATGCCTTTGTCGGCGATAACGCCAAGAAAAATGCGGTCGTTGACGACTCTTGCGTTTTGATCGACGAAGAGGTGGCAAGCCGTGGAGGCATCTCGGGCCTCGCGCTCAAGGCTGGTTACGGCCTTATTAAGGGCATTAAACCCGGCTTCGTTCGCAGCGTGGTTAGCGACCTTCTCAGCGAATTTGCTGCAGCTCTCGAGCCGATTTACCAAGAATCGCGCCAGTCAGCCAAGGGCATCGCGGGGCACTTCGAGGCAAACGGTCCGCGGGTCGCCGATGCTCTCCTGCAGATCACCGACGACAAGGCCGCGCGTTCCAAGAATGCGATGGTTAAATCGACCTACGAAAAGCTTCGCAGCGGGGCAAAAAAGAACGTGGAAGCAGCTGTGCCGCGCCTCGCCAAACTGGTCGAACGCCACACGCTGTAGGGAACGCTCGAAAAACGTCGGGCCGCCCGAAATCGTGCGGTCGTTTTTCTGAACATCGCCAAGGCAACAAAAAACCGCGGGGCCAAGACCCAACGGTTTTTTTCATGCTTATGCGCATTGTTGCGCCTTATTGCGGGTGGGCCATGTGGGACTTGAACCTACAGCCAACGGATTAAGAGTCCGCTGCTCTACCAATTGAGCTAATGGCCCGCGAATGGACCCGCGCGTCTAGGCCCTTTGGCTCCGGGTGTCAAGCACCTCTTTGGAACCGGTGAGGCGCGCCGGCGGTCTACTTCAGCGCCCCGAGGATTTCCGCCAGTTGATCGGGCCACGGGTCGTCGTCGAGCTCCCAGTTTTGCCCCCACAGGTGCTGGCCGCCATCGACGTACCAGGTTTCGCCGGTCACGTATTGCGTCGCCTCGGAGGCCAAAAAGACGATGAGTTGCGCGACCTCTTCGCACGTGCCGAGGCGATGGGCCGGAATGCGTTTGCGGCCGTCGCGGATCAGGGCCTCGCCGTATTGGGCAATGCCGCTCGAGAGAATAATACCCGGTGCCACGGAGTTGACTTGCACGTTGTGGCGCGCCCATTCGACCGCGAGCGTTTTGGTCATGTTGTCGACGCCGGCGCGCGCAGCCCCCGTATGCACCATGCCGGGAACGCCTCGCGCGAGGTTGGCAATGACGTTCACGA
>CAMCKZ010000035.1 GCA_945875545.1 Polyangium aurulentum
CGACGCGGGCGACGCGGGCGACGCGGGCGACGCGGGCGTTGAACCATCGGTGCGGTTTACAGGTAATATCGCGCTACGTCAGAGCGTGCCTGGCTTGGGTATTTGCACCACCGACGCCTGCCTTGTACCGATTCCCAAGGGCGGTTCCGCGGGCTGGTCCTTGCGGGGGCCCCGCGTGTTGCTTCCCCGTGCAGTCTGCAACAATCCATCGCCGCGAGTATCGATTTCGCTCCGCGGTCCCTCGTTCGATTCTTCGATGCCGACCTGCGGCGAGTGGTCGAGCGCGGGTCCGCCGTCGTGGACGAGGACCATGGCGGACCCGATCATCACGAAGGGCGACCCATGCAGCACCGCGGCCAATCTGTGCCGATTCCACCTTACAACCTGCGGCGACCTGTGGGTGGCCGACCGCAGTTGCGACCGAACCCGCCTGATTCACTGCGGGCCCTGCACCGGCGGGCGCGAAGGAATGGTCCGCTTCGAGACCGGCGAGTTTATCATGGGCTCCCCCGCCGGGGTCGGCTCGGACGACGAGCACCCCGAAGTTCCCAGCGTTGTCGCGAGCTTCTTTCTTGATAAAACGGAGGTCACCGCGGCCGCCTACTCCGCCTGCATGAGCGTCGGCGTATGCCCCTTCGGCGGCGGCCTGCAGCAGACGCTGGCTCCTGATGGCCACGCCATGCCAGGGCAGGAAAACCATCCGGTGAACTATGTGAGCTGGTTCGGCGCGTCTCAATACTGCTCCTGGAAGGGCCTGCGACTGCCCAGCGAGGTCGAATGGGAGTACGCCGCCCGGGGAGGGCCCGGAGGCAAGCGGAACTACCCCTGGGGCGCCGAGGTACCGACCTCGTCGTCGCAGCTAGGCTGCGGCTACAACTTGACCGCCGACGAGACCTTCGGCACATGCGCAGCCGGCGCGTACCCCCGCGGCAACACTGCCGAGGGCCTCGTTGACATGGCGGGCAACGTCTGGGAGTGGACGTCAAGCCCTTACGACGGCAGCGGCCACGCCCTCGTCGGAGACCCACAAGTTCGAACCGAAAAGGGCAGCTGCTGGACGGGCCGCGACGAGTTCGCCGACCACGCCCGCTCGGCCTTCCGAAGCTCCGACGACATGTATTACCGCAGTAGAACCGTGGGCTTTCGCTGCGCCCGCGACGACTAACGCGCGCGCAGCGGCATAGAGGGCTACGTCCGGCGCCCACAAGTGGTGCCCAGCATCGGCCGCCAAAATCGGTGCCGCCGGACTTCGTAAAGACCCGCGGCTCGTCTCGTCTGCGCGTCAAATAATCCTTGTACGCCATCAGTATGCTGTACATACAACGATTATACTATCCCACTACGATGGGTGCGTCGTCGTCGCCCGGTACATGGGGTCTCCGTCGGTCGGGGTGCAGCTGCCGGCGGGTGCTCTGGCCGCCGCGCAAGACCACGCGACGCGATGGTTGCTCGCTGAGGGTATTTCCTCGTCATTCGAGCCGCGCGGAGGTCAAACTGCCGGCCCCACTCGGGCAAAAAAAACGCAAAAAAAACGCAACAAAACCACGGCGTGCAACCGTGGTTTTCCGTTTTTTGCGTTTTATTGCGTGAAACGAACGCGAAGGCTCAGGCCTTTTTTGCGTCGGCGGCGGTGGTGTCGTAGCCAGGCTGGTGAACGGCGAAAACGGGCGTGCCTAGCCGACGACGCTCTCGCTTGTTGACCTTGCCATTGGTGGTCTGCTTGCGGCGGCGGATGCGGCTGGATTGCTGAGTAGCGGAAACCATGGGTCGTACCTCAAAAAAATGCGGGGGCAAAAGCCCTCAAGCGCGGGCGCGCGATAATGCCACAAGGCTAGGCGGTGTCAAGGCGAATCGCGATGCCCTCGCGGCGCGCCTCCACACGGTCAGTGGAAACACATCACGCCCGCATCGAGGGGGCGCGATCCGGAGGGCGTAAGCCAACGCGTGCTGTTGGTGACCGTGCGGTCGACGCAGAAGTTGGTCGATCCATCCGTCGTGGGGTTTGGCGTCTGGGACTTCGTGGTTTCGACCGTGCAGGTGATGCCGCCGGGGCCGTTGGTTACGCTCACAAGACCGACTTTCCACATGTCGCCGTCGTTCGCACCGGAGGTGCGTAGCACGGGGAATTGCTGGCCGCCGATGGGGTCGTAGCCTGCGGACACAATGCGCTGACCGTTGCAGTATACATTCACATGGGGCTTCGTGGGACCACTGCTGCTAAACAGGATCGTGGCGATCGCGTACGAAGACCCATCGGGTGGGTTGTCGATGTTGATGTTTTCGGAACCGCAAAAGGCGCCGCTGCTATTGGGGTTTGATTCGGACGTTGTACAGCTAACATTATCGCGGTCAAGGCGTGGATTTTTGCAGGTCGCGCCTGTGGCGGCGCTTCCCCAGCCAACGCAATTACTCGAAGCCGTATCCGCCGCCCAACGCGTCATCGACGAGCCGGATTTGCAGTTGCCAAAGTAGCAGTCTTGGCTCGCACACTGGCCAGACCAACCAAGAACCGCGCACGACGCCGCATAGCCATCGACCTTGACCATGTGCAGGTCGAGGTCGGTGCCGCCCATGGTGTCCCAGCAGGCCTCCGCGCGCAGGCCCGGAGCGCGGACCTCGATCTTCGTGGAACACTTGTAGGGCTGGCCCTGAACCTTAACTTCCATGTCGAGGATGTAGTCGCCCGATAGGGAAAACGCAGGGTACACGGCGTTCGCGATGCCATTGGCCACGGTGACTTGCCGCCCCTTTTCGTTCGCACCGACGCCCACATTGGTGACCACCGCGCCCGGGGGTGCGCCGGTGCCCACGGCGGTTGGAAAGAGCGCGAAGCTCGGCTTCGGCGCGATGTTGTCGCAGTCGCCGCCGCGAAGCGTCCACTTCCAGTCGGTGGATTGGGCTAGAAGCAGCGGGTCGGCGAGCCAATCTTTCGCGTCGATCTTGAGCGGAAGCGCGCTGGCCGGCGGGTAAGGCGCGGTGACAAACGGGGCGGTGGGGCACTGCACGAGGTCGCTCTTACACGTGCAGTCTACACCAACCGGATTCTGATCGGCGCCGTCGCAGTCGAAGTCGCCACGCGCGCACTTGTCTGTCGCGAAAGGAGGCTGCGCGCCACGACACGAGCCGCTCCACACTGAAAATTCGCCTTGCGCGGCGCAGGCGACGCTGCCTTTTGCGTTCTCGGTGCACCAGCCGACGGGCTTTTTCGACACGTTAGAGGCCTGCGATGGCGGCACCAAAAAACAGTCTTTCGTTGTTCCAGGAGATGCGCACGCGCAGCCTTCGTCGACGAGGCCGTCGCAGTCGTCGTCGAATCCGTTTCCCCCAGATCCGTTGGGAAACGCCGCAACTTCGCCAATTCCGTCGCACTCGTTTGCGGTTGCAGCGCGGCATACTCGGCGCAGCGGACCGGGCCCTGGGGGCGTCTGCGTGCAGCCAAATCCTGCGTCAATGTCCGCATCGTTCACAACGCCGCCGCCGTCAATGATGACAGGCTCGACGTCAGCATCCACGCCCGAATCCAAGTCGCCTGTTGGAAACGGTACCACCACAACCACCGGGGTGGGGGCCACAGCCAAGTCGCCACCTTTCGAGGCGCAGCCCAATGGAAAGAACACGACACCGGCTATGCCCATGATCGCAAGGGCGCTAAATTTGAACGAGAGAGAACGCTTCGTCATCGTGAGATTCCCGGGGCTCAAGGTTGGCACTTGTTTAGCACACGGCGTACACGATCACAGCCGAGTTGCGGAAGTTCGAGGAGACGAGAAATCGGGCGCAAACCGCGACCGCCGCCGCTGATCCTTGCGGCCAACGTGGGGCCGTGAGGTCCGTCCATCCGTGCCCGGGGTTGGGACTTTCACCGCCTGTCTGATTCGTCATGCCCACCGCCCCCTTGCCTCACGCGCCCGTTCGCGCAAGGCTCGCAACATGGCCAAGACGACCCCGGAAGTTGCCGAACCACGCTTCGACGAGACCATGACCCGGCTCCAAGAAATCGTCACGCAGCTCGAGGGCGGTGAGCTGTCTCTTGAGGCCTCGTTGGCGCTGTTTGAAGAGGGCGTAGGCCTGTCGCGAAGCGCGCAAGGGGTCCTCGATGGGGCCCAAAAACGCATTGACATCCTGCTGGCCGTCGATGCGAATGGCGTGGCGAAAACCACGCCTTTCACCGCTGACCGTTGAGGGCATCCGGCGCCTGCTTAGCGGACACTCGGCGCCTGCTCAGCGGACATGCGGCGAATACTCTGCGGCTATTTAGCGACTACTCGCCAGCTGGCTGAGGTGTAACGCGGTATGTCAGCGTATATTTTGGGTGTATGTGCCGGATCTTAGCGAGATTCTCGAGAACAAAATGCGACGCGAGGCACGTCGCCCATGGGCTCGGCACGGGCATCATTTTTCCGTCGACGACATCGATAGCGCCCCCGAGGGAGACGTAATCCACCGAGGCTCGAAGGGTGATCGCAGCGCGCGGCGCACCGACGGAACACACGGCAATTTCCTGGGCGATCGCGCGCGAAAGGTAGCGATCGAGTTCGCCGGCGCTCCCGCAATCTTGGTAACCCTGCAGAACTTTTCCGGCCGCCGTTTTACAAGAATGGAGAATGCCCATTCCGAGTTCGTAGGTCAGCGGAGGCTCAACGTGCGCGACGGCGGGCGTGGCGGGCGAGGCGGGCGAGGCGGGCGAGGCGGGCGCCGCAGCACCGCTGAAGCCCCCGGCATCTGGAGTCACGGATGCATCGGTTTCGAGGGTCGCGGGAGCGCTCTGGGGGTCGGGAACAATCTCCAAATCGTTGGACTTTTGCAGCGATTCTTGCGCCGACGCCAGAACCGCCGGGCCGGGCGAATCGACAGGAGCAGCGTGGGAAGTGGGCCCTTGGGCCGCCGGCGCGGGCTCGGCCACGACCCGCAAAAACGCAAACACCAAGGCCGCGGGAACGGCAAAAGCGAGGAGCGAAATTCCTAAAAGAAACGCGAAGGGCCGCGGCTGGGGAGCCTCGACGTGGAGCGTGTGCGCGTACCGCGGCGCAGGCAGCGATGCCACAGGCCGCTGCGAGGATGCGGCGGAGGCACCAAGGCCGGGGGATGACGGCGCGGAGGGCACCGGTGGGGTCGTGCCCTCGCTCACGGCTTCACGGTGATTCCGATGAAGAGGGTGCCGCCCTGGTATTTTTGCCCCGCGAGAAAAAACGGTTCTTGCGTGGCCGCGACCACGTTGACCTTTTGGAGCGACGATCCGTCTTCGCGAAGCATCGCGGCGGACACGCGAAAACGACGGTCGGCCGTGACCTCTGCGTACGTCAGTTGGAGCGACCGGCCATTGGCCACCGCGAACGTTGTGCTCTTGCCGCGATCGAGACTCACGGTCTTGCGATCGAGGAGCTTCCAGTGGCTGTAGGCGTTAAACGGCGGCTTTCCGAGCTGCAAAAGAGGCCCGATGGCCGCATCGATGGAGCGGCCCCCATCGCCCTGCGTCGCGAGCAAAACCATGACCTCACCCGACACCCGCGCGGGCTGCACAGGCGCTGCTGGTGCCCCCACCGTCGCGGCTTCGGCGGGCGCACGAGGAAGCGCTTGCCCCGCCGTGGACCACGTGAGAACCGCGAGGCTCGCGACCGCAGACAGCGTCACCGCAGCGACGAGCGACGGCCGAACGGCGTGCGAAACGTGCTTCGTGCGAGAGAGTAGCTTCATGGGGGGGACGGTGCGGGCGGCACCTCGAAGTTCTCTACCCCGGACTCCGTCTCGTCGTCATCCATCCAAACGAGAACCGACGTTCCATGCACACGCGCCGCCACCGCGGGCAGGGTAAAAACCATGACCGGATGCACCGATACCTCGACTTCATCAAGGTCAACGCCTTCGCCGTCGTTTAGCGGGGCAGATTCGTCGCCCTCGGCCATGTCGCCGGGCACGTCTTCGCTCTCGGCGAGGACCGCGTGCATGGATGGCGCGGATTCGACCTCAGGGAGTTCCATTGCCAGCGGGGCAGCCGTTTGGGCGCGCGCAAGCAAAAAGATTCCGGCCGCCGCGGGCAACAAAAGCCCGAGGACTGCGGGCACCAAACGACGCATTTTGGAAGCCGGCGCTGGCACCGATCCGCGCGAGCTGGCCAACCGAAGCCCATTTTTTTGCTGGTTTTTTACTGGGTTGTCGCGATCGCCCTGCGCCGCGCCGCTGCCTACGCTTTGCTCAACGGCTCGCGCGATGGAGTCAGCCAAGTCGGCGGGAACGCGCATCGCGGCAAACCCCTCGCGCACCAACGCAAAACCCTCTGCCAGAGACGCCAGCGCCTCTTGGAGCTCGGGCTCTTCTTGGAGACGAACCTTGAGTGTGGCGGCCTCGCCAGGAGCCAACTCGCCGTCGAGGTAGGCCATGAGGAGCAGCACGCTCGCCTCGTCAACCAAAATCGGCAAAATCGGCGAAATCGGCAAAATCGGCAAAATCGGCGAAATCGGCAAAATCGGCGAAATCGCCTCGTCGGTAGTGGTTGGCGTTGAGCGCACGGGCGGCGTGGATTGACTCATTTTGACCCCTCGTTCCGAACAAACGGCGTGGGCGGTGCTGTGTGCTGCGCTGTGGCCGGCGGCGACGGCGGCGGGCAGACGGGGGCCGCGCCATCATTGTGCCACTCCTTCAGGGCGACTTGCAGCTTTTGGCGGGCGTGAAAAAGACGGCTCATGACCGTTCCGATTGAGACGCCCGTGGCCTCAGCGATTTCTGCGTAACTGAGCCCCTCGATTTCGCGAAGAATGACCGTGTTTCGCTGGTTGTCAGGGAGGTTCTGAAGTGCCGCGGAAATGCGCTCACCGAGACGGCTGCGTTCGAGCTCGCGGTGGGGACTTCGCGGCATGACCGCCAGCGTGGGCGAGGACTCGAGAGCACCAATTGTGGCGTCGTCGGCCTCGACGGTGAGCTTTCGGCGGCGACGGCGATCGATGCAGGCGTTGCTGACAATGCGGTAAAGCCACGTGGAAAATGCCGCATCTCCGTGGAAGTTTTCGAGGCCGCGAAACGCCTTGAGGAAGGCCTCTTGAAGGGCATCGCGCGCGTCGGCCTCATGGCGAAGCATGCCAATCGCGAGACCAAACGCCGCACGCTGATGCCGCTCGATGAGCACGCGAAAAGCGGCCCGGTCGCCGGAGCGGGCGAGGGCGACGAGCTCAACATCTGAGGGAATAGGCGGGGGAACGGCACGTGCAACAGACTCCAGGTCGCGTTTCGACGCGTCTGCCCGCCCGTTATTCAACGCATTCAACACATTCGACGCATTCGACGCCATGAAGACAAAACCTCAGCGACGCCCAGGGGCCGGCTGAATCAACGCGCCCATCGTCACTTTGACCTCGAAGGTCTCGCCGGCCCGCACAATTCTCAGGGTTGCGACCTTCCCGATGCCCGTTGTGGAGGCGAGCCATTGGAGTTCCGTGGCCCGCACCACCGGTTGCCCGTCGAAACTGATGATCACATCGCCGGCGGCAAGGCCCGCAGTCGCCGCCGGGCCGCCTTCGATGGCCTCCCATACGACAACCCCACGGCCCACATACTCGGGAAGCTTGAGCGCAGCCCGATCGGGCGGCGGGACTTCGCGCAAATCGCGAACGGAAACCCCGAGGGCGCTTCGCTTCACGCGGCCGTCGCGTTTCAGAAAAGGCAGAAGCTGCTTCACCATGTTGATCGGAATAGCGAAGCCGATGCCCTGCGCATCACCGCGTATCGCCGTGTTGACGCCCACGACGCGGCCCCACAAATCAAGGAGTGGACCACCACTATTTCCGGGATTGATAGAGGCATCCGTCTGCAAGAAGTCGTAATACCCCCCCTGATCGATCGGAACTTCGTCTCGCGTTCGCCCCTTGGCGCTCACGATGCCGACGCTGACGGTGTGCGAAAGCCCGAACGGATTGCCAATCGCGACGACCCAATCGCCCACCTCGACGCTGGCCGAATCTCCGAGCGGCAGGGCCGGCAAAGAAGACGCGTCGATGCGCACGAGGGCGAGATCGGTCATGGGGTCTGAGCCCACTACTTTTGCTGAAAATACCCTGTCGTCGGTGAGTTGCACGTCGATCGAGTCGGCCCCTTCAACGACGTGGTTGTTGGTCACGATCAGCCCGTCGGCTTCGACGATGAAACCCGTGCCGAGGCCCTTCGATTGACGACTTTGCCTGCCAAAAAAGAGGCCGCCGCTCGGCGCATCGATGGCGGTGGTGATCGTCACGACGGAGGCGTTCGAGGCCTTGACGATGGGCGATAACGACGCTGGCGCGCGGGCCACAACCAGCGCATCGGCGGTGACGAGCGGCGCCGGCGCGGGTGGCGTTTCGATAGGTGCATTCTGCACACGCACGGCCCCGGGGGGCAACGGCGAGTCTCCAGCTTTGCGGAGGGGATCGCACGCGGCCAACGAGGCCAACGAGACCAACGAGACCAAGGCCGGCACCGCAAGCACGAAGGGCAACGCGAACAATCCGCGCAAGAAAGCCGTCGGCAGCAACGTGCGGCCCCCAGACCTGCGAAACCCGCCTGGCATCACGACCCGGGCCCGGCACTGACGTCGGCGAACCGACTGCGCAAATCCAGCAAAACCGAGCCGAGCAGTCGCTCTTCTGCGTCCGTAAGATTGCCCTTGGTCTTCTCTTGCAGGAGGCCCAAAAGGTCAATCGTGTGGCCCGCCATGGCGAGGTCGAAAACCGGCGCGCCGTCGAGGCTTTGCGGGTCGTCGGTTTGGCCCAAATGCACCAATGCCGACTGGCTCAGCGACAGGACCAAGGTCGCAAATTCAACATGCGGAAGCGGTTCGCTCACGGGGAACTCCACAAAGAAAAGCGGACTGGAGAGGACGGAGCCTCAGTCTTCGCGGCCACCAAGAGCAGGCTGGGGAAGGGTGATTGTCTCGGCGTTGTCTTCGGCGTCGGGCAGGCTGGCGAGGAGTTTCGCGACCTCGGCGGTGGTGCCGAGGCCCTTGGCCAAGTTGCGGTCGCGGGTGCGGATATCGACGATGGCGGGGTTGATTTCGTTGCTCACAGAAACTCCAATGCGACTGTCAAGGAAAATAGTGGAATCGAAAAAGAACTACGACAAAGACCTACGCTGGGCTGGGCCAGGCTGGGCTAAGCTAGGCTGGGCTAGCATCTTTGCGGCGAAGGCGCACGAGGGGTTCGAGTGGCACGTCTTGGGGAGCCTCGTCGTCTTCGTCTGTGAAGGCGGCGTCGAAATGGTCGGCAGCTGCAGAGATTTCGGCGTCGGTGGCTTCGCGCAGGGCGAGAACGTTCGCCGTGTAGCATACGGAACGACCCGCCCAGGGATGATTGGCGTCCACGAGCAGGGAACCCTCGCGCAGTTCGAGGACGCGCAACGTGATGGGCTCGGCCTCGAGGCCATCTGCCCATACTTCGTCGCCCGCCTGTAGGGTGTCGGCATTAGGGAATTCGCTGCGATCGACGTCAAAAACCAGGTCTTCGTCGAAGGGCCCGTGGGCCTGGCCGGCTTCAAGCGTGAGGGTTAGTTCGTCTCCGAGCGCCAATCCGCGAAGGGCGATGTCGAGACCCGGAACCAAAAACCCGTACCCGTGCACGTACTCAATCTCTTCGTCCATCGCGGGAAACTCTGGGGTTTCGGGCAATGGCAACGGCTTGCTGCGTAGGCGGAGCTGAACAAAAATATTCGAATCGATGCGCATAGGAGGACTCACCGCTGCCCCCTGTAGCCCGAATGGGGGCCTCGCGCATCCGCCACGCCCGTCTCAGGAAAAGCTCAGGAAAAGCGCAGGAAAAGCCGCGCGGGCGTGTCGCAGACAGGATACTCCCGGACGCCACGATGGAGGCTGCGCTAACGAACAGTGACGAGGTGCGTGGCGCGCTACGAACCGAGGCCAGCGACGCGCGCGCGACGGCCTCTCGGCGGTTTTTTAAGACCGGCGTTGGCGGTTATTCGGAAGGCGACCTGTTTCTCGGCGTGACCGTTCCTCGCCAACGCGCGATTGCGAAACGCGCGTTGGCCCTCCCGGATCACGCGATGAAATCGCTTCTCGATTCGCCCTGGCACGAGGAGAGATTGGTCGCGCTGGTCGTCCTCGTGCAACGCTACGAGTCAGGGAATACGCAGGAAAAAGCGTGGGCTTCGGGCTTTTACTGTGCACACTTTCTCGCCGTCAACAACTGGGACTTGGTCGACCTTTCCGCGTGGCAAATTCTCGGCCGGCAGCTCCGCGCTTCCGGCGGTCCGTTTCTCGCAACGCTAAAATCCCTCGCCGAGTCTCCGAGACTTTGGGACCGGCGGATTGCCATGGTGAGTACGTTCGCGTGGACGAAAGAGGGCGACGCGGGCCCGGCGTTGACTGTCGCGCGCACGCTCCTCGGCGACAACGAAGACCTGATGCACAAGGCCGTGGGCTGGATGCTTCGTGAAGTGGGCAAGCGCGTTTCGCGCGACGTTCTGTCAGCATTTTTGCAGGAAACTTACGCACAGCTTCCGCGAACGACCCTTCGCTACGCCATCGAACATTTCAGCGCGGACGAGAGGCGAGCGTGGCTGACGCGTCCCCGTCTCGGGCCGCCCGTGACCCGATTTTCGGCCCTCGGCCGAAGTGCGCTAGGGCACCCGCGATGACCTCGCGCGACGGCCGTAGCCCCCTTGTTTTTGTTGGCATGAGCGGCGTGGGCAAGAGTCATTTGTCGCGCCTGCTCGGCCGCGAGGGGTTTCATGTTTTTGACTGCGACGCCACCATCGCCCGAGAGCTCGGAGACCTCGTCGTCCCCGAGCCCGGCGAGCTGCTCGTTTACGCGCTCGGACGGTGGATGGGCATGCCGTGGACCGAGGGATTTGCCCAGCGGGAAGCCCAATATTTGCAGCTCGAGGAGCGCGTGACAACCCGGGCCCTCGACGCGGCGATGGCCGCCGATCAACGCGCGGTGATCGACACCACGGGCAGCGTGATTTACCTCTCGCCCGCCCTGCTGCTCCGGCTCAAACAATCGTGCCGCGTCATCTATTTTCACACGCCCGAGAGCGACCGCCAACGCCTGCGCGAGCAGTACCTTCGCGACCCAAAACCCGTGTGTTGGGGCGGACTCTTTCGCCGCCAAGAAGACGAAACCCCGCGCGAAGCCATCGAGCGCCTTTACGAGCCGTTCCTCTCAAGCCGCGATGAGCTCTATCGCGCCATGGCCGATGAGGTCATCGAGGGGCCCTCACTTCGAGGCATTTCATCGGATGCACTCTGCACGCATTTGGGCCTGCGTTAGTCGCTTGCACCCTCGCCGCCCTTGCGGCTAGCTCCGTGACCATGCTTCTCGCGGACCTCCCCCTCTCCGAACGTGACCCCGCCCTCGCGAATCTTATTCGGCGCGAGAATGACCTGGAATCCTCCACGCTTCGCATGATTCCGAGCGAAAATTATGCGTCGCGAGCGGTGCAAGAAGCCGCGGGTTCGGTCCTCGCGAACAAGTACTCGGAGGGCTACGCGCGCAAGCGTTACTACGAGGGCCAACAGATCATCGACGAGGTCGAAGAACTCGCCATCAGCCGGGTGAAAGCGCTGTTCGGGGCCGAGCACGTGAACGTGCAGCCCTACAGTGGCAGCCCGGCGAACCTCGCGGTGTACCTTGCATTCTGCAACGCCGGCGACCCCATCATGGGCCTTTCGCTGTCGGCCGGTGGGCACCTCACCCACGGCCACGGCGTGTCGATCACGGGCAAGTATTTCAAATCGGTTTCCTACGGCGTGCGCCGCAGCGACCACCGCATCGACATGGACGAGGTTCGTTCTCTCGCGATGGAGCACAAGCCGAAGCTCATTTGGGCGGGCACAACGGCGTACCCGCGCATCATCGATTGGGCCGCTTTTCGCGTGGTCGCAGACGAAGTGGGCGCCATTCTTGCGGCCGACATCAGCCACATTTCCGGCCTCGTCGTCGCCGGCGAACACCCGTCGCCCGTGGGCATCGCCGACGTCGTCACCTCGACCACCCACAAGACCTTTCGTGGGCCCCGTGGCGGCATGATCATGTGCAAAGCGCAGTATGCGGCGGCCATCGACAAAGCGGTCTTCCCGGGGCTCCAGGGCGGTCCACACAATGCAGCCACCGCGGGCATTGCGGTTGCCGCTCTTGAGGCCGCAACGCCTGAATTTCGCCAGTACGCGAAGCAGGTGGTTGCGAACGCCAAGGTCCTCGCGACGGCCCTCGGCGAGAAGGGTTACGCCATCGTGAGCGGCGGCACCGACAACCACTTGGTCCTCGTCGATCTCACGCCGAAAAATGTCACCGGCAAGGTGGCTGCGAAGGCTCTCGATAAGGCCGGCATCGTGGGAAATTACAACGCCGTGCCCTTCGATACCCGCAAGCCCTTCGACCCTTCGGGCATTCGCCTCGGTACCCCGGCGCTCACGAGCCGCGGCTTCGGTCCTGAAGAAATGCTGCAAGTCGCCAACTGGATCGACGAGGTTCTAATCGACCCGGCGAACGAAGCCGTTCAGGCGCGCGTGCGGGCAGAAGTAGCTGCACTATGCACCAAGCATCCTGCGCCGGGCCTCGCGATATAGAACGTCCATACGCACGACGGAGCCCCCATGCCGCTGCCCCTGCCGCTAGCCCACGTGGAATCTTTTGAGTCCGGCCCCCTCGGGTGCATGTGCTCGATCATCGCCGATCTCCATGCCAAAACCGCCATCGTCGTCGATCCGGGGGGAGATGCAGAGTACATCAATGAGCGCCTGACCGCCCTCGGCTGCACCCTCGTGCAGGTCATTCACACGCACACGCATTTCGATCACGTCGGGGCCACACCCGAGTTGCAGAGTGCACATAAGTGCATCTGCGCGATTCACGAGGCTGATCGATTTCTTTACGATCTTCTTCCGGTGCAGGCGGCGATGTTCGGCATGGGCACACCGGCCCGCGCCGAGATGGACGGCTCGCTCGTAGATGGGCGCCCGGTGGCTGTCGGGGCGCACGAACTCGACGTCATGCACGTGCCCGGCCATACGCCCGGATCGGTAGCTTTTTTTCTGCCCGCAGGCGGGCCAAAGGGTGAGCCCATCGTCTTCGCCGGCGACACCCTTTTTCAGGGCAGCGTGGGCCGCACCGACCTCTGGGGCGGCGACACCAATGCCCTCCTGACCTCGGTCAAAAAGAGGCTTTTCACCCTGCCCGATAACGCCATCGTCGTCCCGGGCCACGGTCCGCTGACCTCCATCGGCGTCGAGAAACGCACGAACCCGTTTGTGCGGAGCTAGGCGGGCGTGCAGGTGGGCAGCCACCTTGCGCCTGGTTCGGCGTGGCGTGAGGCCCTTCGCGGCGCCTTGCAGAGGCGGCAATCGGCATCCTTGCAGCCGGGCGGCGTTCAAACGCGGGCGGCGGTGCTGGTGCCGATTGTTGAAGTGAACGGCGCGCTTTGCCTGTGGCTTCTGAAGCGCTCTTCGTCCATGCGAAAGCATGCGGGCCAGGTCGCATTTCCCGGTGGAAAACAAGACGAGACAGATGCTGATCTCGTGGAAACCGCCCTGCGAGAGGCCGATGAAGAGTTGGGGCTGCGCGGGTCCGAGGTCGATGTTCTCGGAACCCTCGACGACCTGCTGACGTCAACCGGTTTTCGCGTGACGCCCGTGGTCGGCGTCGTTGCTCCGAGCTTTGTGCCGGTGCCAAATCCCGACGAAGTGGCCGCCGTATTTTTGGCACCCCTCGGCCGTTTTCTCACGCGTCCCTCGTGGGCCACGCCCTTCGGCTACATCATCGCCGACCATTGGGTCTGGGGTGCGACGGCCAAGATCGCGCGCCAATGCGCGGAGCTCACCCAAGACAGCCTCGCGCGGATTTGACGCTTTTTTTCTGCGCAGCGACGGGCCGACTGGCTTTGCGTGGGGCGACCGAACCCTCGCCAGATTCGCGCAACAAGCGCTTGACGAAGGGCGCGTCCTTCGCGACAAGGCTTGCCATGGCCACGCCTCATCGCCCATCGTCGAAGACCAAAATTGCCACTCCGACGCCGCGTACGACGAAGGCCGCGGGCGCGCGCGCTGAGTTTGAAAAAGCGCGCCTCGTGCATCCGGTGGGGATCACGGGAAAAGAGAAACCCGTCGATCTGATTGCGCAGATGTTCCCCGCCTATGTGGGGCGGCAAGAGCGCACGGCGTTTGAACTAATGCGTCGGTCGATTACGGAGGATTGCGCGGTTTTTCTCACGCTTTCCGGTGCCATGACTCCCGCCGGTTTGCACCAGTCGTGCATCATTCCGCTCATTGAGCGAGGTCTCATCGACTGCATCACGACGACCGGTGCCAATCTTTACCACGACGCTCACCGCATCATTGGGCACCGCATTCGCGAGATCGATCCCGCTGCCGGCGACGTGATGCTGCGCGTGGCCCGCATCATTCGAATTTACGACCTTGGCTTCGACGAAGACGTGCTGCTCGAAACCGATAAACTCTTCAGCGCGCTGCTACGCCTTCCGGAATTTCAGAAGCGGATGACGACGCCGGAACTGCATTATTTGCTCGGAAAGAAGGTTGCGGAGCTCGAAGAGGCGCTGGACGTCAAGAGCCCGAGCTTGCTCGCCACAGCGTACCGATTCGGCGTTCCCATCTTCGTCGGCGCCGTTCAAGACGGCAGCATCTTTCTCAACATCGTGAAGCTGAAGCAGCTTCTCGGCAGCGAGTTCAAACTCGAACTCGACATCGCCGACGACGTTTTTGAAATGGGTGCCACGCAACACCACTGCTTCGGCACGCTCAAAAAGAAGATGGCCATCTGGATTCTCGGCGGCGGCGTCCCCAAGAATTACACGCTCCAAGGCGAGCCTCTGCTCGATCAGATTCTCGGTGTTCCCACGAGCGGCTTCGACATCGACGTGCAATTTTGCGTCGATCCCGTCGACAACGGCGCGCTCAGCTCCTGCCCCGCGGGCGAGGGTCACACGTGGGGCAAGGTGTCCGCCGAGTCCGTCGAAACGGGCAGCGTTTACGTGCACACAGACGTGACCGCAGTCTTCCCATGGATAACGTATGCGCTCCTGAGCGACCCGCAGATGCGCCGCAAGCACGCGCGCCTCGCAGACTCCCGGGAACAGGCTGTGGCGAACCTCAAACGCGAGGTCACGCGCAGGCGCAAAAAGCTCCTGGCCACCCTCGACTTTCCCTTGCCCGCACCGGTCGCCAAGCGTCCCCGCAAGCCATGACCGACCGGCGAATCATCAAACTTCTCGCGCGTTACCGCGTGGCAAATCTCGACGAATTCGTTGAGCGTTATGCCGCCGATCTCGCGTCTTCGGCCATGTTTGTGCGCACCGACAAGCCCTTCTCGGTAGGAACCTACGTGGAGCTTGAATGCCGCGGCGACGACGACGAACCGCTCCTCGCAGCCCTCGCCCGCGTGGTTCGTGTTCGCGAGCCTCGTCACGCTGTGGCATCGCACCCGGCGGGAATGGCCCTTCAGTTTTTGCGTGTCGATCGCGCGACGCAGCGCGCCCTCGAAATGGGCGAGCGTTCGTCCCGATTTGGCATGCGCATCGATGCCGATGACAGGTCGTGGTCCGATCAAGAGCGCATCTCTGCATCGCTCTCCGTGCCTCCACCCAAGGGCGAAGACGTGCATACTGCACCTATCGAAATGCGCGTCGACGCGTCGATTGCCCCGCCGCCCGCCGAGGCGGAGCGAACGCCGCCCCTTTTTGCCGCGCTACTTGGGGGAGATTCTCCGGCGTTTCGCACGGCGCGCGTTCCCGCGGGCTTCGAAAGTTTGGTGGGTTTTGGGAGTTCCCCCGATGGGGGCGAGGCCACTCCGCCGTCGGCGCCGCGCAGTGCGATCGCCCGCCCCTTTGGTCTAACGCCGGGTCTAACGCCGGGTCTAACGCCGGGTCTAACGCCGGGTCTAACGCCGGGTCTAACGCCGGGTCTAACGCCGGGTCTAACGCCGGGCCTGCCGGAGGTTCTTACGACCGAGGCCGGTCATCCTGCCGCCACCGCGGAGCTGCGCCTCGAGGATAATCCCCAGAGCGACACGGCTCGCATGGAGACTCTGACGGCCACGGGACCGGCAGCACCCCCCGACAATAGAGTGGTGCCCGCAAGGGAAATCGACACAGGACCAAAAACCGCGCCAAAAGCCGGCTCACCCGCGTCTCGAAAGGCCCTTTCGGAACCCGAAATCAACGACGAGCAATCCGAGGAAGAACCCGCGAACGCCGCAGAAACGAGCAGCGGTTGGGGCCTGTGGTTTGCGTTGGCCGTGCTGGCCCTGTGCACCGGGTGGATCGGCTGGTGGCTGCACGACGCGCAGGGCCCAGATGCGTCAACGAAGCCGGGGCAAGGGGCGGAGCCAGTGACGGGGCAAGGGGCGGGGCCAACGGCAAGCCCACGCAACGGGGGACGACCTTAAACGCCCTTAGCCCGCGTCACTTCACGACGGGTCTGAGAACCACCTTCCCATCCTTCAACGTCACATCGAAATCGATTTGCCGATCAGTGTATTTTGCACGCAATGCTGTTTCGGTGGCCCGTAGCTGCGTGGCCACCGATTCGAAGCGGAGCGTGGCGGCCTGCGGGTCGCCCAGGCGATGGCGTTCCGCGACATAACGCTCAAAAACCGCACGATACTGCTCCACGGGGCGAGGCGGCCCAGGAGGCGGGAGGTCGGTGCCCGCGAGAGTGATAGGGTTACTCGATGGGGGCATCGGCGTTGCAAAACCGACCCCGAACGGGGCGCTCAGGGGGGCCAGCACGGCGCGCGATGAGCGATCGGCGGCGCGGCGCACGAGCTCGGTGACGTCGGTCACGCTGTCGTCATCGTCGTCCGACAAATCGGTCGCAGAGAGTTCCTCGACGCCGCCGGGAACCGAGGGTTGGGCCGGCGTGCCGAATCGTTTTTCGGCGCGATCGCGGTCGCGTTTGAAGGTGCCCTCTTCAATCTGGCGTACGACGCGCGCCCAGTGCTGCGCGTACGTCATCCAACGCTGCTTGAGCGTCTGCATGCGAAACTTTGCGGCCACGTTTCTCGCGCCGCCATCAGGCAAAGCCCGAGCCAAAGCCTCGCAGCGCCTTCTCACATCCTGAGGTTCGCGGCGTTCGACACCGCTGAAATACCTGTCGTACGCGACGCGGCATTGCTCGACAGCGGCCTCGTACGCAGCGATGGCGGCGTCGAGGTCGGGCTCCTTAGCGATAGGTGCAGTCTGCAGCTTCTTTGGAGGCGGGGCCATGGTTGGTTATGTGCCCGTACGGCTCTAAGGGAGGGGGGTGACGCTCACGTCGTCGAAGCATACCTTCACTTCCCAGTCGTTAAAGCCGAAGTGATCGTGTGAGCGCCCGCGCAGGGGATTCGCGTCGGAAAAGCTGAAAAAAGACTGACCATCGATGGCGACCTTTACCGTGCGGTCGTCGGTGCGCTCCACCACAAATCGGTACGGACGGTTCGCGAGCACGGGCCTCGCACGGGGGTCGTCGGCGGCTTGAACGACGGGAATGTCCATGCGGTCGGTGCCATGTTCGTTGAGCCGCGCGAGGGCGTGAACGGTGTTCTTCCAGCCGCCAAAAATAACCAAGTAGCTCGTCGCGTCGACGTACGAATTCGCCGTGGCGCCGGACTGCCCGTCGCCCCACACTTCGGCTTTGAGGTCACCGTCGGCGGTGGTGGCCGTGGCCGTAAACTCGATGCGCGCGTTTGGCGGAAGCACGCGGCGCAGCCAAATTCCCTTGTTATGCGCATTTTGGCCGCAAAGTTTTCCGCCCTCGATGCGCCACGCTTTTGCGTCCAGGACGTTCCAGTTGTCGCCGAGATCCATCGCTCCGTCGCGCGCGAAGTCATCGTGAAACGGCTCGCTCATCACGCCGGCCGAGGGCTCAAACGCGGGACTGTCGGTGCCCTTTTTGGCGGTGCCGCCATCCCATGCAGGCGCCTTGCCCGAGGGAACACACGCGCCAGTGCCGAGGCCCAAGGCTGGAACAGCGCCAAGAACAAGCGCCCCGAGGGCGAGCGAGATGAGTCGTCGAGCCATGGAAATCGCCTAACATTGACGAAACATTCGGGGAATGAGCTCGAGGCGATTTTTCATGGGGCACGCTGGCTGCTCACGCCGCGCCGTTTCGCCACGCTTCAACGATCGCCTGAAACCTGCGGGCCAAACTGCTAGCGACCGAGCGTTCCGCCAGCGCGCCCTCCCCGTCACTTGCTGCACTCGCAGACAGTCCTTTGTCCACGGAGTCTCCCATGAGCCAGAAGCTTCCCGCCCTCTATTTGGTTTCCGCCGCACGCACCGCCATCGGCTCGTTTCAAGGCGCGTACGCGAGTCTTTCGGCGCCGGATCTTGGGGCCGTGGCCATCCGCGGTGCGCTCTCCCGCGCCAAGCTCGATCCTTCCAAAATCGAGGAAGTTTTCATGGGAAACGTGCTCACGGCGGGCATCGGGCAGGCCCCCGCGCGGCAGGCCATGATCAAGGCCGGCATTCCGAATACGACGCCGGCGACCACCATCGGAAAGGTGTGCGGCTCGGGTCTGCAAGCCCTCGTTTTTGGAGCCCGCGCCCTCGCGGTCGGCGATGCCAACGTCATCGTCACCGGCGGTATGGAGTCCATGACCAACTCGCCGTATTACCTGATGAAGGCCCGCGACGGATACCGTATGGGCAATGGTCAGCTCATCGACGGCATGATTCACGACGGCCTGTGGGACCCGTATGGAAACGTCCATATGGGTAACTGCGGCGAGCTCTGTGCGAAGGAGCACGGGTTCTCCCGCGAGGCCCAAGATGACTACGCCCGCGAGTCTTACCGCCGCGCCGTTGCAGCGCAAAAAGAGGGGCTTTTCGCTCGCGAGATCGAGCCGGTGCTCATCGCGCAGCGCAAGGGCGATCCCCTTTCGTTTGCCCTCGACGAAGAGCCCGCGAAGGGCGACCCCACCAAGTTTGGCGGTCTGCGCCCGGCGTTCGACAAAAGCGGCACCATCACGGCGGCCAACGCGTCGAGCCTCAACGACGGCGCGTCGGCGATGGTCCTCGCGACGGAAGAAGCGGTTAGGGCCCACAACCTGTCACCGATGGCGCGCATCACGGGCTGGGCGAGTGCGGCGCACGCCCCGGAGTGGTTCACGACAGCCCCCGCAAAGGCCATCGACAACGTGCTCGCGCGCCTTGGCCTCACCGCGGGCGACATCGATCTCTACGAGATAAATGAGGCATTTAGCGTCGTTCCAATGGCCTGCGCCAAGTTGTGCAACCTTGACTTGGCGAAGGTCAATGTGCGCGGCGGCGCGGTCGCATTGGGGCATCCGATTGGCGCTTCGGGCGCGCGCGTCGTCACAACCCTCGTGCACGCGATGCAAGACACCGGGGCCAAACGCGGCCTCGCCACCCTTTGCATCGGCGGCGGTGAAGCCGTCGCGGTGGTCTTCGAACGCGTCTGATGCTGGGTCCGCGTAGTCTGTCGGCGGCGGTGGAATTGGCCTCGTTTCGAACGCCAACATTGCCGCCGGCGACGCACACGAATTCCTACGCGATCGGCTCCCGTGACGTGGTGCTCGTCGAGCCCGCGACGCCCTATGCCGGTGAGCGGCGCGCGTTCTTGGAGTGGGCTCGTTCCCTGGCTTTTTCCGGACGAAAGCTCCTCGCGATTTTTGTCACGCACCACCACAAAGACCATACGGGCGGCGCCGAATTCTTCGCGCGCGAGCTCGGTCTGCCCCTCTGGATGCACGCCGAAACGGAGGCTCGACTGCCCCTCCAGGCGGCGCGGTTGCTCACGGAGGGTGAGCGAATCGTTCTCGACGGACCGGTTCCTACAAGCTGGGAAATCTTGCACACGCCGGGGCATGCACCGGGGCATTTATGCCTGCATTCTGCATCTACACGCGAGACGATTGTTGGCGACATGGTGGCGGGCCTCGGCACGATTCTCATTCCTCCCAAGAGCGGCGATGGAGACATGGCGGAGTACCTGCGGCAATTGCGGCGCATGGAAACCCTGGATTCCTTCACGGCATATGCTGCCCACGGCGAACCCATCGACAATCCGAGCAGTCGTTACCGTGCCTACATCGCTCACCGTCTGACGCGCGAGGCCCGCATTTTGGAGGTGCTGACCATCGCCCCGGGCCGCACCGCCGACGAACTCGTTGACCCCGTCTACGGCGAGCTTCCGTTCGCGACGCGGCCCTTTGCGGTCATGAGTGTCGTCGCCCATCTCGAAAAGCTCGTGACCGAGGGCCGCGTGCGCGAAAGCGACCAGGGCCCTGAGCCGAGGTACGCGTGAGCCAACCTCTCGGCGACGGATTTCGCCGCGTGGGTTTGCCCCTCGTGCTGTTTTTCGCGACCGCCGCGAGCATGGTTCTGACCGCCGCAGCCTCGGCCCCGGTGCTGGTTCCCGCCGGGGAATTTCCAGGGTTTTGGCAGCTTATCGGTCTGGCACTTTCGGACGAAACCGCACGCACAAATGCCTTCGCCATGGCGGGTTCTCTCCTCGCGATTTTGACCGCCCACGAGGCTGGGCACTACGTGGCCGCGCGCCTTCACGACGTGCCCGTGAGCCTGCCGCACTTCTTGCCGTTGCCCCTCTTGTCGCCCTTCGGCACCATGGGCGCGGTCATTCGCATGCCGGCACCCGTGAGGAGTCGGCTCAAACTTTTTGACATCGGTGCGGCGGGCCCCATCGCGGGCCTCGTCGTCGCCCTGCCCCTCTACGCGTATGGCATTTCAATCTCGACGCGCATGCCCCGCGCCGAGGCTCTGGGCCAGGGTGTTGAACTCGGTTCATCGCTTCTTTCGCTGGGTATTGAGGCCCTGTTTGCCCCGACCGGCGCGGCCAACACGGAGCTTGTGTTGTCGCCGATGGCGTATGGCGCGTGGGGCGGGTTTCTGTTGACGATGCTCAACCTCTTGCCCATCGCGCAGCTCGACGGCGGTCACGTGGCCACAGCCCTCTTCGGTGATCGCTGGTGGCACGCAGCATGCATTCTACACCGATTAATGCTGTTGGTTTTCGTTGTGCTGGCGCTGGGCCCGGGCGCATGGGCCCTCGGTCACGGCGCGGCGTTCACCCTCTTGCCGCACGCGGGCCGGGCGACATTTTGGCTCGTGTGGTCGCAGTTCGTCGGTGCCATTGCCGGCGGAGGGGCCGGCGGAGGGGCCGGCGAGGGTGCGGGCGGAGATGCCGGTCCGCGTCGTCGCGGGGTGCCCGTGCGCATGAGAATCGTGGTGACGGTGGCCATCGCCTATTTAGGTGCAAATTCCCTAGTAAGAGCGAGTGAGCTATGGACGGCACTGTGGCTTTTGGGGACCGCATTCCTGCTCGTCGCGGACATTTTTATGACGGGTTTTTTTGACTCCAACCTCGCCCATCCGAGGGTGAGTGAGACGGAATTAGGTCCCCTGCGCAAGGTGCTTGCAGTCTGCACGCTTGCGATCTTTGCGGCGCTGCTCATGGCCTGGCCGATGAGCGTGTGAGAGCGCCTGCCGCTTCGACTGTCACCCGGGAAACACGAGCGGAAAGACGCGCGGTGCTCGTTTTTTTCGAAGGCATTTCACGCGCGCGTGCATGTAACAAACGGTGACGGCGCGGCGCGGCATCGCCGTGTGATTGGCCCCGGACCTATGCCACACGTGGTTATGAATCAGCAGCGATTCTCCTGCCTTCGCGGGAAAACAAACGGCCCGCGATGCAGCGTTCGCGCGGGCCTGCACGTCGTCAGGAATCACCCCGCCGAGGGGCGTGGCGAGGCCCCGCGCGTGCGACCCCGCGATGGCCTCGACGCATCCCGCTTCGACGGGCGCATCGTCGAGGGCCGTCCACAGCTGCAAGAATGGCTCCTCGGAAAGGCCCCAAAAAGTTCCGCCGTCTTGGTGCCACGGAATGGGGCTTGAGGAGCCCGGCGCCTTGTTAAAAAGCACGGTTCGGTAGATGTGAACCGGCCCGTCGATGAAGGCGCGAACAATGGTTTCGTGAACCGGGTGTGTGATGAGGGCGCGAAAAAGAGGATCGCGTTCCAGCTTTTCAACTTTTCGGTAACGCTGAGACGGGCCCACATAGCCCTCACCGCGAGGCAGAGAACCGTACGTGCCGTCGTCCGAATCATGCTGGAAGAAGAGCCCGAGCTCCGGCGTCTCGCCGCCCATCATGGCCTCGGAGCGTTCGCGCAATTGTTCGAGCAGAGACTCTTCGACTGTGCGGCCCAGGCGAACAATTCCGTCGCGAAAAAAGGCTTCACGCGTGGCAGAAAGGCTTGGGAATTCAGGCACTTCGCTCATCGGGCGTAGGGTATCTGGGCCGGAAGTGTATCGCTCCACAACGCGTTCAGGGCGCGAAGAACGTCCGCCGGCAGGGGGTCTTTGGCCGCCGAAAACGCGGCATCCACGTGGCCTGCTTTCGACGGACCCAGGAGGACGGCCGCGTGCCCGCGGTGATGAACCAAGTGCCGGTACGCGAGTTCCATGAGGGTCATTTCGTGGCGCGCGGCAATGCCCGCCAGGGCCTCGATGGAATCAAATGTTGCACTGTGCATGTATCGAGACGTGTAGAATGCATTCTTGTGAAACCGGCCCTCCGTGGGCGTTTCACCGCGCCTGACCGTGCCCGCGAGGAGCCCGCCCGCCAGCGGGTTGTACGCCACGGTCTCGAGACCATATGACGCGGCAAATTCCTGGTGTTCAACCTCGATACCTCGCGCGAGGAGGTTGTCGATAACCTGGGATCGGCACGGGTCCACGAGAGCCACGGCGCGGGTTTCAGCCCGCAGTTCCAGGGCCCGCCAGCTCGAAAAATTGGAGAAGCCCCACGCAAAAAAAAGGCCTTCGTCGTGAAGCTCTTTCAACGCCTCCGCGGTCTCCCGAACCGGGGTCTGCCGATCCGGCGCGTGCAGGTAGAGGACGTCCACGGCGGGCAGGCGAAGCCTCTCGAGAGACCCCCGAAGTCCGTCGTGCACGGCGCCGCGAGACAGGCCCTCGCTCTTGCCGTTGCGACGACCGAGCCCCACTTTCGTAGCGACCCCGAATGCTCGGGGACTGGCAGCGACGATGCGCCCCACGATGCCCTCGCTCTCGCCTTGCGCGTACATGTTGGCGGTATCGAGTTCCAGCATTTCGCCTGGTAACATGTGCCCAAGGCAGCGCTCAGCGATGGCGCGGGCCTCGGCCTCTTTCACCCGGCCGCCAAAGTTCATGGTGCCGAGAACGAAGCGCGCGGAGGCGGAAGTGGTCGTCATTTGTATCGATGCAGACTGCACGCAGTCATAGACGGCTGCGCGGCCAGTCGGTCATGTGGCGAGGCGATCAGGCAGGGTGGGCGGCAATCCAAGCGGTGACGTTTTTGGCGATGCGGCCCGCAGGCGCTTCGCTATTTTCCTCGAACTCGCGCCCGGTAATGCGCGCGAACGCCTTGGCGTAGCGAAGGGCAGCCTCAATACGCACCTCGCTGGACAGGGCTGGAGGCGTGCCTTCGCCGAAGAAACCCTGGGAACGCAGCCAGCGGCGGACGTAATCTTTGTCGAGGGGCTCCGGGTCCTCGCCCGCGGTCAAGCGGTCCGCATACGTGCTCGCTTCCCAAAAACGTGAGCTGTCCGGCGTATGAATTTCATCGATGACCACGAGCGTGCCGTCGGGGCGGCGACCGAGTTCATACTTTGTATCCACGAGGAGCAGACCCTGCTTCGCGCAGTCTGCGGACCCCAGACGAAAGAGCTCAAGAACCATAGCCTCCGCGGCATCGAAGGTCGCCGCATCGAGGAGGCCTCGCGCCAGGATATCTGCACGCGAAATGCCCTCGTCGTGGTGCCCCTTGGGGGCCTTGGTGGTGGGCGTCAAGATGGGCCCTTCGAGGCGCTCGTGCTTGCGCAAACCCTCCGGCAGCACGTGACCACAAAACGATCGCGCGCCCTGTTCGTACGCGGTCCACAGGCTCGTTCCCGTTGTTCCGGTGGCATACGCGCGGACGACAAATTCGACCGGGAGCGGCTCGCACTTCACGCACGCCATGGCCGTTGGGTCGACGCGGCCCAGGTAATGGTGAGGTATTATGCCGTCTATACGCGTGAACCAATGGTCGCAAAACGCCGTGAGAATCTGCCCTTTGAAGGGGATCGTTCCGAGCTCGTGGTCGAATGCGCTGATGCGATCGGAGGCCACGAGGAGGCGCACGCCGTTCGGCAGGTCGAAGCCATCACGAACTTTGCCGTGGACGACGCCGGGAAACGCCAAATCCGAGCCGATGAGCGTGTGGGCGAGGGCGGCGTCCAGGCGAGAACGATCGAGCATGGTCCGGCGCTAGTCCGAGTTGCCGGCCCCGACCACCGCCATTCCGGGGCGTCCGCTCGCCGCTCAGGGCGTGTGTGCGGCCCGCCTTGCCTCGATCCGGTCCGGGGTTGTGGCGCGAAGGACTTTCGTACGTCGAGCGCTTCACCTTCCCGGCCAGATGGCGGTAACATCGCGAGCCGAGGGCGCGGTCGCTGCACCTCCAGTTAAGAAATCCGGAAAAAAACCATGAGCGCGATGCCCGAGGAAAAGCCCAAATTCGTACGTCGTCCGCCGACTGAAATTGAGGTCTGGTACCAGAAAAGCAGCAAGGTTATTCCGCGACTCTTTCGCGACGCGGCCAAGCGCTACAAGCATCGCGACGCCCTCGGCGCCAAGGGGGCTTCGGGTCATTACGAGTACTTTACCTACGAAGAACTCGACCGCCGCGTTCAAGCCCTCGGCGCTTTTCTCGTCGACAACGGCATCGCTCGGCAAGACCACCTCGGGATTCTCGCGGAAAATAGCCCCGAGTGGACGGTGGCCGACCTCGGCAGCATGACCGTGGGCGCGGTGGTCGTTCCGATCTACCCGACGCTCACCGCGATTCAGGTCAAATACATTTTGGTCCACTGCGACGCGAAGGCGGTTTTTTGCTCGAACCAAGAGCAGTACGACAAAGTCCACTCGCTTTTCGATCAGGTTCCGACGCTGCAGCTGGTGGTGGTCTTCGACCCCGCGGTGGTGACATCCGAGCACGAGCGAATCAAGACGTTCACCATCGGCCACGCCATTGAAGGCGGTCGTGAAAAACTCACCACGCACCGCGCCGAGATCGAGCAGCGCCTTGAGGCCATCGACTGCAACGACGTCTGCAGCATCATTTACACCTCGGGCACCACGGGCAATCCGAAGGGCGTGATGCTGACGCATCTCAACTTTCTGTCCAACGCAAACGACGGAATTCATTCACAAATCGCCGACCTCATTCGCGAAGGGCGCAGCGTTCGCGAGGTCAGTTTTCTGCCTCTTGCCCACTGTTTTGAGCGCGTCACTTACTACGCCCTCATCATCTTCGCGGGCGGCGCTATCGCCTACGCCGAGAGCATCGACCTGCTCGTGAAGAACCTGCAAGAGGTTCGTCCGACCACGGTGGTGAGCGTGCCCCGGGTCTACGAAAAAGTCTACGCGCGGGTGATGGGCGAGGTCGCCAAAAAGAGCCCCATGGCCAAGAAGGTTTTTGCTTGGGCCATTCGCGTCGGTCGGGCCCACTACGAGGCGAAAAAGGTCAAGCGCGTGGGGTGGGTTCTTTCGCTGCTCCACATGGTTGCCACGCGCCTCGTCTTCAAGGATATCCAGGATAAATTCGGAGGAAACGTCTTCTCCCTCCTGTCGGGCGGCGCGCCACTGGGGCGGCATCTCGCGGAGTTTTTCTGCTCGGTGGGCCTGCCCATTTCCGAGGGCTACGGCCTCACGGAAACGTCGCCGATCATCACCACCAACCGCCCAACGCGCATCGAATTTGGCACCGTCGGCCAGGTGCTGCGCGGGGTTGATGTGAAGATTGCCGAAGACGGCGAGATCTTCGCGCGCGGCCCGAACATCATGAAGGGCTATTACAAAGACCCGGAGGCCACGGCCGCCACGATCGACGCCGATGGTTGGCTCCACACGGGCGATCTCGGCTCTCTCGACGACCAAAACTTCTTGCGCATTACCGGGCGCAAGAAAGAAATCATCGTCATGTCAAACGGCAAGAACGTGGCCCCCGATCCGGTCGAACGCGTGTTGATGGAATCAGGATTGGTCGAGCGCGCGCTCATCGTTGGCGACAACAAGCCGTTCATCGCTGCCCTCATCATCCCGAATTTCGACTCACTGAAGGCCATCGGCCCGTCGCTTGGCCTCGAAGGCGACGACCCCAAGAAATGGCTCGCCGACCCCAAAGTCCTCGCGCTTTACGAAAAAGAGTTGGCGTCCATTGGTGAGGGTCGTCTCGCCAAGTTTGAGATTCCAAAGAAGTTCGCGCTGCTGTCCCGCGACTTCACCATCGAAGACAACGAACTGACGCCAACGCTCAAAGTGAAGCGCCGGATCGTGTCGCAACGTTACGCAGCCAAAATCGATAAAATGTACTACGAAAAATAGCCTATGTAGAATACATGCAGTCAAGTCCATGGAGGTCAAGTCAGGGGCGCATCTTTGGGGTGCGCCCTTGTTCGTTTGGGGGCTTCGTTGGGCGCTTCGTTTGTGGCGCAGTAACAGCTTGTTTTTTATGCGCAAATTGCCGCTTCTGGGCCGGCGATTCCCCCGCAACATTGGGCTCGGGCGCGCCAGGTGGTTCCGTGCATCGGCCACTGATCGCGGTGCCGTCGAAGGCCACGACGCAGTTCCGGAGAACATTGATTCCCAAGACGCCGTCGTAACGGCAGACGGGCGCGCCCTGTGCCGGCACGACGTCCCATCGAAGGTTATGAAACTGGAGATCCCCGAGGCGCAGGGTCAGGCCATCCACGCGACTCGCGGCGATGGGGCCGCGTGCGGTGACGATGCTGGCGTCCGCATGACCGCGCGTTTGGATGGCCCGGCCCACCGGCGAATCGCGAAACAGATCGCCCGACGCGGCACCGGTGTCGACGAGCAGACGCGCCGCGTGGCCCTCGATGAGCGCGTCGGTTGTCCAGGTTATTCCCGCGCGCGCGCCCGTGCCGTGCTTGCACGCCTCCGCACTTCCGGTGAAGAGCGCGCGCCCGCGGTGGCCGTCGAGGTAGCTTCTGAGTTCGCCAGCAGGCAGTTCGACGAGCTCGCTCTTTTGCAAATCGATGACGACCGCATGGCCCCGGGTAACGAGGCGTTGCGGCGACACGAAGGCCCCAAGACCGAGTTCGCGAAAGCGATCATGCACCACGGCCACGGCGTAAGCGAGGCCGTCTTTTGGCGTGCTTAGGCTCGCGTCGAGAGGCCCCCAACCCTCGATGCGCGACGTGACGTGGACCAGTCCGCGCAGCGCCAACGCTCCGGCCCCGTGGTCTACGCCCTGCGCGTGAATCGCCACTGTGGGCAGGCCCGCCGCATGCGCAAACGAGAGGGAAAACACGTGGTCCGAAGCCCCGGTGTCGAGAAGCGCGTGGGTCTTCGCGTCTCCCACGAGGGCGATGACATAGGGCTGGGCCGGGGTCGTGGTCGTCCAAAGAATGGGGACGCGCCGCCGAACGTTTGCCGCCGCGCCGCCAGGAATAACGCTGAAGAAGACGAGGCCAAGAGCCAAATAAAACGGCAAAAAGCGCCGCGGCAATATCAACGCTTGCCTGTGTCTTGGCGCGACGACGACTGCTGGTTCGGGCCCCCGCCCTGGGCCAACATGTTGCGGAGTTCGTCGGGCTCAGCGCTGCGGGCCCACACGTCTTCGATGGAGATAAATCCTTTGCGGTAAAGGGACACGAGACTCTGATTGAGCGTCTGCATGCCGTATCGTTCCTGTCCGACCTGCATAAGACCGTATATCTGATGTATCTTGTCTTCGCGAATGAGGTTTCGGATGCCCGCATTCGGAACGAGAACCTCCGACGCAAGCACGCGACCAGGGCCGTTTGCGCGCGGCACGAGGTGCTGCGTCACCACGCCTTGGAGGCTAAACGAGAGCTTGGCGCGCACCGCCGACTGCTGGTGCGGCGGAAACGAATCGATGATGCGCGTGATCGACGACACCGCCGAATTCGTGTGCAGCGTGGCGAAGACCAAGTGGCCCGTTTCGCTGATGGTAAGAGCGGCCTCCATGGTCTCAAGATCGCGCATTTCTCCTATCAAAACGACGTCGGGGTCTTGGCGAAGAACGTAACGAAGAGCCTTGTGAAAGGCCTCGGTGTCGGTGCCAATCTCGCGCTGATTCACGATGCTGAGCTTGTTCGGATGCAGGTACTCGATGGGGTCTTCGATGGTGAGAATATGGTAACGTTGCTCGCTGTTGATCTTGTCGATCAGGGCGGCGAGGGTGGTGGTTTTGCCCGAGCCCGTGGGCCCCGAAACCAGCACCAAACCGCTCGGACGATTGGCGAGTTCACCAACGATCGGCGGCAGGTTGAGGTCGTCGAAGCTGAGGATTTTAAAGGGAATTTGGCGAAAAGCCCCGGCAACGGTGCCGCGCTGCATGAACAGATTTCCGCGAAAGCGCGCCAACCCTGGCACACCAAACGAGAGATCGAGCTCGCTCGTGCGCTCAAACTCGGCCTTTTGTTGGTCGTCCAAAACCGCGTACACGAGGGACTGCGCATCGTGCGGGGCGAGAGGCGCCATGCGCTCAGGAATGATCGCGCCGTCGATGCGGTAACAGGGCGGAGCGCCCGCGGTGAGATGCAGATCGCTCGCCCCCTTCTCGACCATCTTGCGGAGCAATTGGCGCATCGAGAGTCCTTCGGTGGTCATGATGGGTTCCCCTCGGCGGCAGCGAAAAGTAGACGAAAAATGAAAGGCGATTCTGCGCTTTTCCTCACTCGAACGATAGCAGCTTCACGCGAAGATCTCCGTTTGCGAGTTCGAGCCAGCGCGTGGAACGCTCGCCGAGCGCCCTCTCCACGGCCTCGGATCCCGCGAGCACATGAAGCGACCTGCATTCAACCTTCGCGAGGCGATTCAGGCCGCGCAGCACCGGGTCGTCGAAGCGCAAACGCTCGCCGTAGGGCGGATTGGTGACGATCGTGGCGCCATCGCGGGGCAACTCCAAGTCTTCAAGAAAGGCTTCGCGCATCTTGAGATTCACCCCGGCCCGCGCGGCATTCGCCCTGGCGATGCGGCAGGCCTCCGGGTCGGCGTCCGCCCCCAAGATGCTGGGCTCTAGGTCGCGCAAGACGGCGTCTTTCAAGGTTTGACGGTGTGCAGCAGCCCAAGCTCGGTCGGCGTCCGTGAAGGCCCCAAAGCGCTCCACGGCGAACCGCTGTCGGGCAAGGCCGGGGGCCATGTTGCGCGCGAGCATGGCGGCCTCGATGGCGAAGGTTCCGCTTCCGGCCATGGGATCGACAAAATCGCCCTCGCCGCGCCATCCGCTCCAGCGAACAATGGCCGCGGCGAGGGTTTCTTTGACCGGCGCTTCGACGGCTTCGAGTCTGTAACCGCGCTTGAAAAGCGGGTCTCCGGAGGCGTCGGCGTAGACCGAGGCTTGGCCGTTTTTGAGCAGAACAAAGATAGGAAAATCAGGATCTTCCCGGTCCACGTTGGGCCGTTCGTTGAAGCGCGCACGAAGCGCGTCGACGATGGCGTCTTTCACTTTCTGCGCGACGAAACCCGAGTGAACAAGCTGGTCGGTTCGGCCCTCTGCGCGCACCGCGAGGCTGTGGCGCGAGCTCGTCCAGTCGTGCCACGGAACCGAGCGCACGCCGTCGTAGAGCTCGTCGGCGGTGAGGCACGGAAAGGTTGCAATCTGCACAAGTATGCGCTGGGCAATTCGCAGTTCGAGGCAAGCCCGCAAAGCTTCTGCGAGAGTGCCTTCAAACGCCACACCGCCGCGCGTTGCCTTGATGCGGCGAAACCTGCGCTCGCGAAGTTCATCGCGCAACAGGCCCTCGGTGCCCTTGGCTGCGGTGGCGAAAAGCGGCAGTAAATCGGTGTGCACAAAAAAGCGGCCTACCACGAAGGTAAGCCGCTGCACCGGCGCAGACGTATCTGCACCATTCGGGGAAAAAACCGTTAAAAACGGTAGGCGATGTTCACGTCGACGATGGGAACAATCTGCGTGTACTTGCCATTGGCGCTGGGCGATTTTGACTCGCCCTTTTGCGTACCGTAGATGCTGTCGGTCACTTCAAGAGGCTTGAAGTAGACAACGCCCGCGCTCGCGGCGACGGTGAGGTTGTCGCTGACGGCCAGGCGTGTTCCCGCATTGACCGTGTAACGCGTGTTGTCGA
>CAMCKZ010000036.1 GCA_945875545.1 Polyangium aurulentum
GCGACCCGTTCTCGAGTTTCTGCTTGAACTCCGCGGTCTTGGCCTGGAGGTCCGCGTCGGAGAGCGCGGAAATGCCTGGTTCAAGGGCGTTGACGGCCTCAAGAAGAGGACGAATGCGCTTAAGCTCACGCTCGTGCGCGGTACCGAACAGCTTGGTTATGGCCCACTTGATCATGGTTTTTTACGTGACAAAAAAAGCGGAAACCCGCGTCGTCGACGCCCGAAGTGGTAGCCCGCAGCGCGCAGACTGGCAACGAACGACCGCCGGCGTCGACGCTTTTAATTGGCAGAACTCTCGCGTCGCCGACGGCGCCGGACGCTCGCGAGCCCAACGAGGGTGACGGCCAAAATCGTGACGCGAACGACCCGCGGCCCGTCGATGAGGGGAGACGTCCATACGCTTTTTTCCACGTGCAAAGCGAGGTCGCGGCGCAGCGGCGTTGCCCGTTCGGTCACGTCGTCGAAAACGACGAGGTCCAGCGATTCTTGTGACCGCGCAAGGGTCGCGGTGCCATCGAGGGCCACGTCGAGCGCGTCGCCCGTGGCGGTGACGACGAGTTCGCGGTCCGTGGCCACGAGGGATTCAATGCTCGCGCGCGTGATCGCTGCGCCCGGGTTGAGCCCGACGGTTTCGTCGGACGTGGGCATCCAAAATACACGCCACCGATGCCCCTCCGGCGTGGCCGCGCGGAGAGGCACGCCGAGGCGCAAAGACGAACGCGAGACGTCGAGCAACGCGACCTGGGGCAAGGGCCACGAAGCGTCCGTCAAGGGCATGGATCCTGCGGGAAAAATGTCGATCGCGGCACCATCGGATGCAAGGGCCTCGATGCGCGGAATACTTGGGAAAAGCCTCTGCGCCGGGCCCATCACGCGGAACTGAATGGCCGTCTCCGAGGGCCTTCGCGCGAGGGCCGCGGCGGGTGTCATTTGCGAAGGTCGAAAGGCACTTGCGAACTTATGCACGCGCCCCCGATCGGTCGTCAGCGCAAGGACGCCGGAACTGCCGTCGGCCCGCGGATCATCGAGAGCGTGCGGGAACCAAAATACTTCGAACTCCACGCGCCGCGAACGCGTGGATGCGGCGCCCGCGTCGCTGGCGGCATCTGGCACGCCTGCCACACCCGCCCCTCGGCGGCCTTCAAGCGCGGCCTGCGCGGTGCGGGTTCTGCCGTCGGTGAAGACGCCTACTACCAGGCGCGAAAGTTCATCGGCCTGAGGAATTACTGGCAATTCGAGAAGCGCGTCGGCCACGGCACGCTGCACCACAGGCCCCAAAGCCTCATCGCGGCCGAGGGCCATGAGAGGCAACGCCTGCTGCCCGAGAGCGTCGCGGGCTTGTTGCCGCGAGGCGAAGTCAATCCACGGCGTGCGACTCACAGGTTTTGTCTCGCCGAGCATCGCGACTCCCACGAGATCGCCTTCACGGGGCACGGCCTCGAGCCATGCAAAAGCCGCCGACCGCAGGTCTTGCCAACGGGGCGCGACCGGCGCACCCGCATCGACGAGGACCAGCCAAGCGGTGCGCAGGTTTGTCTTTTTGTCAGCAGATTCCCTAGGTATTACCGCTTCATCGGTGCCCCCCATGCGCACCGAAATGGCCTCTTGGGGCGGCGCAACTTTGGTGCAGAGTGCAGCTAGTTGCGGCGGACCACAACGGGTCATGCCCCACGAAACGCCCTCGGCCATCGTCACGCGAAGGGCTGGAACCGAGTCTTGCACTGCGGGGCTCGCATCCACGTCGACGATACGCAAGGTCGCCAAAGGACCCGCGATGGCGGCGGGCGAAAGCCCCACGCTGAACACCGCGAACAGCACTTGGGTGAGACGGGCGGCGTGCCCGACACGCGCCTCGCTGCCAAAACAATGGCGCGAATAATGGCCCCAATGATGGCCCCAATGATGGCCCCAATGATGGCCATGGCGGGGCACCATTAGACGAGGGGCAGCAGTTTCAAGAGCGCGATAAACCCGCCAAATCGCACGCGATCGTTGTCGCGAAGTTCGCGGCGGCCGTTGTGACCGATGGGCACGTCGTTGACGAAAGTTCCGTTGGTGGAGCCTAGGTCTTCGAGAAAAGCGATCGCGCGCGAGGTATCGAAATGAATGGCCGCGTGGCGCGACGAGGTCGTGGAATCGAGCACGGCGACGTCGACGTGATCGCCCGTGTTGGCGCGCCCCACCGTGGCCGATTGCCCATGCAGCGCCCAATATTCTTGCGTGGGTCGACCTTGCAGCGGAACCAAAAAACCGCGAAGAACTCCTGGCGTCGCGAGGGGACCGGTCGCCGGCGCTGCATGCGGCACGGGCGGCAGCACCGCAGGAACCGCGGGCGGAATCGGCAGCCGCGGGGCCTTCATGGCGGGGTGCCCCGGAGACACGGGCGTGTGCAGATTGAACCCCGCTGGCGAGGGAAAACGCACGGAAGACGGCGGCACCGGGGTGGCGCCGGCCTGGGCGTACGAGCGCCCAATGTGAAGGACGTCGAGGGCGAGCGGGTGGCCTTCGGCGCAGAAGTGCGCACCGTCGGCGATGCGATGCCCGAGCACACAACGAAGCGGGTTCTTGGCGGCCTCAGGAGGCAGCGTAGGGCCGGCCCGCGGCGGCAGGGGGGGCGGCACAGTCTGGCCAGCCAGAGGCGCGGCGTGGGCCCCGGCTAGGGGCGCGGCGAGATGCGAGACCGGGGGCAAAACACTCCCACAATTGTTGCAAAAGCGGTCGACGGCCCGGTTGGTCTGGCCGCATTTGCTGCACGAATTGGTTGCCTTGGCGTCCATGGACTTGGCGTCGACGGTAGCAAAACTTGCAGAAAATAGGGCGCTTTTCGCGTTACCTCGCGCCGCGCTACGTGCAGGTGGGAAATGTGCAGGTCACATTTGGCTCTTGACAAAGGCCACAGCTGCAGCGTCCGCGACCGTGCGCACCGCGACCCCGTGTTCGTCTGCCAAACGTCGGCATGCATCGCTCTCGGGCTTGGCACGCCTCTGCCCGCGCACGACCACGACCTTCATCGGCACCGGGCCGAAGGGGGTTTCGACGCTGAGCATTTCGCGGGCGAGCTCGGTTCGCGCGACGGGACTCGTGCGGTATCCGATGGCCGTCGTTTCGGCCATGAGAAGTTCGCCGAGGGTCTCCGCCAGGCCCGCATGCACAAGTAGAGACAAAATGCAAGCAGGTCTCCCTTTTTTCATAATAGCAGGCGAAAGCCAGGCATCCAGGGCACCCGCTTGCAGCAGACGGTCGGCTGCATGGGCGAGCACCTCCGGCGAGGCGTCGTCGAGATTGGTCTCCACGAGCACCAGCTCCTCGTGGCTCACGGCTTCTTGGTCGCGAAGCAGCACCACGCGAAGAACGTTGGGGCGCGAAGGCCACTCTTTCGTGCCCGCTCCGAAGCCCGTGCGCTCGATGACGCTCCGCGGAAAGTGCGGCGACGGCACTGCAAGCGCCGCGACGATGGCCGCGCCCGTCGGCGTCACAAGTTCGCCGTCGAAGGGAACGGGGGTCACCGCAAATCCGCGAAGGAGTTCGAGGGTTGCGGGCGCCGGAAGGGGAATCGTGCCATGCGCGGCTTGAATGAAACCTCCACCCATGGGCAGCGGGGCCACGAGAATTCGCTCGATTTCGAGGTAGTCCAAGGCCGCAGCGGTGCCGACAATATCGGCGAGGGCATCGATGGCGCCGACCTCGTGAAAATGCACATCGTCGAGGGCCGTGCGATGAATGCGCGACTCGGCGACGGCCAACTTCGCAAAAATGCGTTCGGCTCTATCGCGCACGCCGCGGGCGAGGGTCGCCCTCTCCAAAAGAACGCGCACGTCGCCGTAGGTGCGATGGGGTTGGTCCGCCTCCACGTGCACGTCGAATGCCGCAGCCACGATACCGTGATGAATCCGGCTTCCGAAGTGCAGATGGTATCCATCAAGGCCGAGAGCGGCGACCGCGTCGCGAATAATGCCCACCGGGACGCCCAAATCGACGAGGGCTCCGATGACCATATCCCCTGCAATTCCCCCCACGGGATCGAGAAACAGCGTGAGCCCGGCCCCTGCCCCGCGAAGCATCGGCGCGATGGCCGGAAGGGGCCCAAACGGTGCGCCATTCGCGGACGCGGGAAGGTCGTGAAAATGGTCGGGCGTGTGCTCTCGCCCGTGGGAATGCCCGTGGGAAGGCCCGTGCGCATGGCCGTGCGGCTCGTCGTGCCCGTGGGAATGCCCGTGGGAATCGTCGTGGGAATGCCCGTGGGAATGGTCGTGTGCGCTCACGGGCCCTCGCTAGCGCGATTCGCCCGCCCGCGCTCGGACCACGCAAAACACGGGGCTCGCCACCCTATCGCACGCCGTCGGGCTGCCCGTTTCCACCCACGGCACATCTTGCCGCCTCAGCAACTTTTCGGAAATCCATTGGATTTTCCCCGTCGACAGGAGACTTACCAGGCGGTAAGGCAGCGGCACCTCGGAGGTCTCATGCGTTTCATTCTTGTCAGCCTTGTCGTCGCAACATCCGCTTTTGTCACGGGCTGCGGCAGCACCGTCGAAGCCACAAACCCCAACGTTGCAGCGGCCGATGGCGGCACTGCCAACGGCGCCGTCGATAGCGGAGCACCTGCGCCGACCGGGCGCAAAGGCGACGCGCAAAAAGTACTCGACGGCTTCACGTGCCCCACGGGCGCGGGCGCTCTCGTCGACGGAATGAACACGAATTTTACCGCGGGCGGGCAGAAGCGCGCCTTTCGCTTGGCCCTCCCGAAGAACGCCGGAACCAAGCCTGTTGCCGTGGTATTTGCCTGGCACGGCGTCGGTGACAGCGTCGATAATTTTCGCGGCTATTTTGGCCCCGACCCGGACGGACGATCCGATTTTCCGATCGCGGTCGTGACCCCAAGCTGCGTCGGTTGCCGCGAAACGGGCAACGACCCGGGCCTCCTTCCGACGTCCACGCCGATGGGCATCACGTGGGATATTTTTGAGTCCAAGCCCGGCGACGGAAACCTCGAAGCCGCGCTTTTCGAGGGTGTTCTTGGTTGCCTCAAGGCCCAAATCACCATCGACGCCGCCCACGTGCACGCCATCGGTTTCAGCGGCGGCGCGATTGCCACAGGCATGCTTCACGCACGCTATCCCGCGCTTATTCACAGTGTTGTGCAGCTTTCGGGCGCGTGGTTCAACAACACCGAAACCGTCGACGCGGTCAAGGCCAACCTCAACGCCGCAGCGCCGGCGGCCGCCAATTTCGGCGTCGACTTGACCGCCATCAAGCTCGAGTGGAACCCCCTCAGCGCGGCCAACAGGGGCGCTGTTCTCGCGAGCCACGGCGGTGCCCGCGATCAGTACGCGGTCGCGGGCGTCAAGGTCATCGACTTCGAACTTTCAGCGGGCTTCGCGCGGCCGTTTCTCAAGGCCCAAAGCCGCAACGTCGTCGACTGCCCGCACACGAGCGGCCACACGCCGCCGCGCTACATCCAAGAGAAGAATATCCTTGATTTTATTCAGGATAATCCCCTTCCCGAAACAGCAACAGCCGTCAAAATGCCCGCGTCGCTCGGGTCGAACTGCACCGTCTCGCAATAGTTCGGGGCCCGGTGCGTCGGGCGAAAAACCGCGCTACATGGCCGCGCAGTGACTCGCCCACGCATCGCCTTTTTCGGCACGCCCGCCTTTGCCGTTTCCTCGCTTGAAGCGATGCACCGCCTCGGCGACGTCGTGGCCGTCGTCTGCCAGCCCGACAAACCTGTGGGCCGCGGCCTTCACCTCACTCCGCCGCCGGTCAAAGCGCGCGCCATCGCGTTGGGCCTCGCGGTGCATCAGCCAACCAAACTTCGCACGGGCGAATTTGCCGAGTGGATGCGCTCGCTCAACGCCGACGTCGCGGTTGTTGTCGCGTATGGGCGCATTCTTCCGAAAACTGTTTTAGACGGCGCGCGCCTGGGGTTTGTGAATGTCCACGCGTCGCTTCTGCCGCGCTGGCGCGGAGCTGCGCCCATTCAGTGGGCTGTCTTGTCCGGCGACAGCCAAACGGGAGTCGCGCTGATGCAGCTCGACGAAGGCCTTGATACGGGAAAAGTGTTTGCAGTCTGCACGACCCCGATCGGGCCGAACGAATCGTCGGGTGAGCTTTTCGAACGCCTCGCGCCCATGGGTGCGGAGCTTCTTGAACGCGAACTGACCGCCTACCTCGACGGGCGCTCGGTGCTCGTTTCGCAAGACAATTCGCTGGCAACCCACGCGCGGATGCTGACAAAATCCGACGGCGTCCTCGACTGGAACGCGCCGGCAACCGCCGTTCACCAGCGCGTTCTCGGCGTCACGCCCTGGCCCGGCGCCACGACGACGGCCCGCGGTAAACTTGTCAAAGTGCATGCAGTCCGCACCCATTCTCTCGCGGCCAATCAGGCGGCCAATCACGCGGCCAATCACGCGCCTGGCACGGTCTTGCGGGCCGACAAAACCATCGTGCTCGTCGCCGCAAAAACCGGCGCGGTGGAACTCGTGACCGTGCAGCTTGAGGGGAAAAAACCTATCAAAGCGGGCGACTGGGTCCTTGGCCGCGGGGTTGCCGAGGGCGATATTCTTGGCGTCGCGTAGCCTTTATTTCGTGTTTGTTCCGCGCGCTATTTTTCGTCGAGGCGAATGATTCCGCGGCTCGACGGAACGCCGTCGGCGCTCGTGGCGGACTCGGCGAGGAGGCGCATGCACCACCAGTTCACCGGGCCGTCGTCGGGCGATGCATCGCGAAGGTCGTTGGCAAGGGCGAGGGCCTCGTCGGCGCGGTCGTCGGCGAAGGCGGCGAGCATCGCGTCGAAGGCGTCGCGGGTGCGGAGTTTGCCATCGCGACTTGCGTCGGAATCCGAGGCAAATACCTCGTAAAGCGCGACGGGCTGGGCCCTGCCTTTGACGACGAAAGTGCCGACCCGGCGCGTGTATTTGCGCAGCTCGCCGTCGAGGGTTGCGAAGACGTGTTCGCTGATGAGCATCGCGCAGCCCAGCTGCTTGGTGAGGGATTCGAGCCGGGCTGTGAGGTTGACAGCGTCGCTGATGACCGTCGCCTCGAAGCGCTCCGCCTCGCCAATGGTGCCCATCATCACGCGGCCCACATGGATGCCGACGCCGATGGCGAGTGGTGCACCGCCCGCGCCCTGGCTGTTGAAGCGCGCAACCTCGCGCTGCATGCCGAGGCCCGCGCGCACCGCATCCGCCGGCGACCCAGGAAAAAGAGCCATAATCGCGTCGCCAATGTACTTGTCAACGAAGCCCGAGTGGGAGCGAATGTGCGGGCCAAGCTTTGACAAACACGCGTTCAAAAATGCGAACGTCTGCTCTGGAGACATACGCTCGCTAAGCGACGTAAAGTTTCGGATGTCCGCGAACAATACGGTGACTTCCCGCGCAGATACGTCGCCAAGCCTCGCGGTCGTCACGTCGTCGTGGCCGAGGGCCTGGAGGAATTCGCGGGGAACGAAGCGCGAAATGGCGGCGTTGGTCGACGCGAGGGCCGCGGTGCGCTCGGCGACCCGGTCTTCGAGGGCAGACCGCAAAACCGCGAGTTCGTCCCGGGCGACTTTCAGCGCGCGGCTGAACCGATACGTGAGAACCCCGATCGCGGCGTTTATCAGCGCCGAGCACGCCAGGGCGGCGAAGAGACCGGCGGGCGTCATCGGTCGAAGGTTGTGAAGACCCCACACGGTATTCGTGAAGAACATCGTGGTGCCGGCCGCGAGGGTGAAGGCGCAAACGGTGAAGGCCTCGAGGAGCAACCCTGAAACGGCCGCGGGCCCATTCGTAAAGATACAGGCCGTCACCACGAGTTGGGCCGTCGACAGGCCGAATCGGACCCAAACCCAGCCCATCATCGCGCCACCGGCCACCATGGCGAGCAGCCCGCTTATTCGCGGCCTAAAGCGCCCAAACGTGGCTAGGCCGAGGAACGGCCACGCGAGGACGAGCGCCAGCGCGAAAGGCGACTGCGTCGTCGCGATTCCGTCGACCTCCGCGACGACGACGACGAGCACGCACGCGATCAGGACCACCGGGAAGCTAAGGCGATGAAGGCTTGTCGGCGCGGACCACCGCTCGAAGAGAGCCCGCCGCCAGCCAGAAAAACCGGTAGCGAAACGCATACGCGGTGTGACCAGCGGCAACCGATCACCACCCTCGCCCCCCCGCAATTTTCGCGCCAGCCTGCTTTTCCATCGCCCGCCCCACGCCTCCTACCTTGGCACTACGGCACGCGCGGTGGCCGAGTTAAGCTGCGCGGCGCAGGCCGGTTCGAAGCCTGGAGCTCAGGGAACAACCACGGTATCGCCGCTTTGCAGTTGAAGGTTTTGTTGGAGCTGGCCCTCTTTCAAGAATGCGTCAAAATCGAAGGGAATCGAGCGCTCACCGCGCGCGTCTTTGCGCACAATTACCACGTGTTTCGGCGTGGCGAACCGGGTGAAACCGCCCGCCATCGCGATGGCCTGAAGCACCGTGACCGGATGGTTTGGCCCGAGCTCGCCCGCGCGCGCCACCTCGCCCATAACGTACACTTTGTACGACCTCACCTCGACCACCTGAACCATCACCGGCGGGCGCTCTTGGTAGAACTTTTCAAGCTTGGTCTGGAGCTCGGTTCCAATCTCCTCCACGCTGCGGCCCGCGGCCGAAACCTCGCCGACGAGGGGCAACGATATGGCTCCGTCCGGGCGCACCGTGAGCGCGGGCTGCGAGAGTTCGTCGCGCTTCCACACGCTGATGCGGAGCACGTCGCCGGGCCCCACGCGGTAGCCAATGGCGCGTTCCGCAGCCCAGTTGTATTTCACGTGTTCCGCGCACGAAGCGACGCCGAGAGACGCAATCGCGAGGCCCAACAAGCTTGCGGCGCGGCGGAGAGGCGGGAAGCTCATGGCCGCGAGACTAACGGAAAAAAGCGCCGAGGTGGATGCGGGGAAACGCCGTTCCGTGACGCAACTTCCGTCGATTTTTTTGCCCGCTTTTTTATCGCGTTTTATCGCGTTTTATCGCGTTTTATCGTGCAGGCCGAGCATCGCGCAGCCTCGATGACGAAAGAAAGATTGTAGGCGCAACAGGATTTGAACCTGTGACTTCAACCGTGTGAAGGTTGCACTCTACCGCTGAGTTATGCGCCCGGAACGCACCCTTCATAGCCCACGATGAAGGCTGTCCGCAACTGCTTCGTGCGCCATCCGCATCATGGGCTTGGTCAGCGGTTTAGAAGGCTCAATCGCACGCCGCGCAGGCGCACCGCCGCCACTTTTTCGACGGGCACGACCACGGCATCGCCGCCGTCTTCACTCGTTTCAATCGTACGTAGCATAGCCGCTGTATGTGCTCCGTCTGCGCCTTCGAGGGTGGCGCTTTCCGTCAGTTTTGAGCCGGTCACGCGCAGCCCGATGGGCGCGCCGACGAACGTCACGACGCCATTTTTTCGGTGAACGAGGCGCACGCGCTGGAGCGCCTGGGGAGAGCTTTCTTTCGCAGAAACCCTAGGCGCACCGACCACTTGGATGCGCTTCAGAAGCCCCGCCCACGTGTATTGCGAGATCCACTCGTTCTCGCAGTAGCTCATAAAATCGTGGGACTTGATGTCCAGCATCGTTGGCGTCGTGCGGTCAAAACCCCAGAGGCCGATCGTTCCGTCGCGCTGGGGAAAACTGCGATCGGAGACGGTCACGCCGCACGGTGCATGATCGCGGCCGTGCTGGTGACCGACCTCGTGGGCCATCGTCCACGCGGAATCGAGCCCCGAAAAGCCCGTGCCCGACGAAACGCGCACCGCTCCATCGGCCGGATCGTCGACGACAAAACCGAGGCCTGTCGTGCATCCGCCCCTGCAAAAAGCCGCAAAAGTCTCCGCCGGGCGTACGAGCCCATGCACGTAGAAATGCGACGCGATGTTCTCCTTTTCTCGAAGCGTGACGAGGGCGTCGTTGATGGAAGAAAACGAACCCGATCGCACGGGCATCGGCTCGTGAATCGTGATCGTGACGGTCGTTGCAGGATACACGCGTTCGAAAAGAGACTTGTAGAGTGCAACTTGTTTGTCGCTCAGGTCGGGCAAACGGCCGGAGCCGTCGACGTCCCACTTGATGGGAACGAGCATCAAATCAAGGGAGCCGCTCGGCTCCGATTGAAACGCCGCAAAGCTCGCATCTCTTGGAAATTGAGCCGCCGCCGTGCCGCCGGTGCCGCCATTCGCATCGACGAGCACCACGCGAAAGCGCGAGCCTTCGAGAAACTCGGTGCCATCGAGGGGCACCTGCCACGTGCTTGCAACCGACGGCGCCGCGTATTCAAAAGCCGCGTGGGACGGCGATATTCGGGTGACGCGCGCGCCCTTCGCATCTTCGAAAATGGCCACCGCGGCGATGTTCTTCGTGCGCGCCGCATCAACACCTGTGAGCGTGGCAGCAACGCGAAGCTGCGTTGGAAGACCGCGAACCACCGGCGCCGCGGGAGAAACGACGAGCGCCCCATCGACGACGATTGGCACGGCCAACGCCTGCAAAACCTCTACGCGGCTAAGGGAAATACCTGACGCGAAATACCGATCGGGCGCCTCGGTGATGCTGGGCGCGTCCGCCGACGAACAGCCCAACACCGATGAGAGTGCCCCCCCAATGGAGAGCAGACCTAGAAGGGCCGATTTCGAATCATGGTTCCGCATGCCTGACTGCCTTTTCGATGCGGGTCCAAAGTTCGTCGCGCCCCACACCGGTCTCTGAAGAGAACCCGATGACGGGAACTTTCGCCATGGACTTCACGATTTCAAGCGCCGGCTTCTGCTTGGCACGGACAATTTTATCGAGCTTGGTCGCAACCACGTGTACCCTGCATGTTTCTTTGGGCCGCGACACAGCCATGAATTCGAGGAGTTGAAGGTCGTCGTCTTCCGCTCCGCGACGCGCATCTACCAGCAAAAACAGCGCCTTTAGCGACGGGCGTTCGCGCAAATAGTCTTCAATCATCGGGCCCCAACCGATGCGCTCCGCCTTCGACACCTTCGCGTAGCCGTAGCCGGGCAAGTCGACGAAATGGAAGATGGAGTCGACGCTGAGCTGCACCTCAAAAACGTTCAAGGCCCGGGTACAACCAGGCGTTCGCGACGTGCGAGCGAGGCCCTTGCGCTGCATGAGCGTGTTGAGCAAGCTCGACTTTCCGACGTTCGACCGCCCCGCAAAGGCCACCTCGGGCACCGCCGGCGGCGGCATCTTCGCCACGGCAGGAACCCCTAGAAGAAACTTTGCGTCAAGGACCTTCGGCCCGAGCTGGTCTTTCGCTGGCAAATTGCTCATGGCCCGCGGCTAGCACACGGGCGAAGTCGCCGTGCGAGCGACGATGAAAGCGACAGCAATTCCGGCGATCGCAGCGCCAAAGCGCCCACGGGAAACAGGATCGCGAAGAGCACGGTCGATCCCAAAACCTGCACCCACGGCGCCGAAGACCGGAACGCAAACCAAGAAGCCACTGCCGCGGCAACCGACGCCGCCAGAATCTTCAGCGCCGAAAGTCCCACGAGGCGAACATCCGGCGAGGCCTCGGTGCGCAGCAGCGCCGCGAACAAGAGAACGGCTTGCACCGCCGCCGAACCCGCGACCGCCACCGAAACCCCCACGTGCCCGTAGTGCGGCGTGAGGCCTGCCGCGAGACCTATAAATACAAGCAAATCCAACGCACTAACCGCCACGGGTAGCGCCGTGCGGCCCATCGCGTGGAACGATGCCACGAGCGGCCTCACACACGCCACGAAAACAATCGCCGCACCCTGCCACACGAAAGAGCGTGCAGTCTGCACAGATGCATGCGCATCGAAAGCGCCGCGTTCAAAAAACACCTGCACCACCGGCAAAGCGAAGGTTGCAGTATACACGCTTGATGGAATCGCGACGAAGAGCGTCATGCGAAGCGCGAGCGAGGTCGTGCGCTGCAGCTCCACAAACTCGCCCTTGGCGAAGAGCGCCGACAGGGTTGGGAGGGCGGCGGTGGAGAGCGCAAGTCCGAAGATTCCCTGAGGAACGTCGCACAAACGCGACGCCCAGAGAAAGTAACTCTGCGCGCCGGTTTCAGACGCTGCAAGAAACCGCGTGGAGAGAACGAGATCAATTTGATAAATACCGAGGCCCAAAGCCATGGGCGCGATGCGCCGCAAGACCTCGCGCACGCGCGGCGACTCGAAGTTCAGCGACGGCATCGCGAGGTACCCAAGGCGCCTCAGGGCGGGCCACTGAACGAGCAGCTGCAACGCGCCGCCCACGAGAGCACCGAGGGCCAGCACGTGCACGCGTTCGATTCCGAGGGGGCCAGCGAGAGACGGACCGGCGAGGGCGAAGCCCACCATCGCGACGTTCAGAAGAACGGGAGCCAAGGAAATAAGCGCAAATTCGTGATGCGCTTGGAGCGCCGCAGCCCCAAGCGCCGCGCTGCCCATGAAGAAAATATACGGAAAGAGCCAGCGGGTCATCGACACCGTGAGCTCGAAGCGCCCCGGTGACCCGTGGTGGCCTGGGGCAAAAAGTTCCGTCAACGGCTCCGCGCCCAAAACGCCCGCGACGCACACCGCCGCCAGCACGAGCAGGGAGAGTCCGCGCACTTGTGCGAAAAACTTTTGTGCCGCCTCCTCCCCTTCGGTGGCGAGCGTTCCCGAGAGCACCGGAACCACCGCCGCCGATATGGCGCCCTCCGCGAGCAGTTGGCGAAGCCCATTTGGAATGCGAAAAGCCACAAAAAATGCGTCTGTTTCCATACGCGTGTAGAGTGCAGCCATAATCATTTCGCGGAGCAAACCGGAGACGCGCGACACAAGGGTGCCGAAGCCCACAACGAGGGCGCGGAGGCCTAGCTTGCGATCGAGGCCGGGCTCGCCACGGCCGTCACGTCCAGCAGGGGCTTCATGTGGGTCATTGTTCGCCGCTCGAGGCGCCGCGTTGGCGTCGGGGTTCACCGGTTTACGATCGATGAACGGGGCTATGGGCGCTGACCGCGGACTGGGGCCTGCACACCTCACACTGGCAGAGTGCACGCAAATATTTGTACGCGTAGAGGCCCGTGTCGTGGCCATCAAACCAGGTTATTTGCAGGGCGTAGCGGCCCACGGGGTCGAATTTTTCAACCTCCAATTGATGGGCCGCCGGCGGAACAAATTGAATGCTGCCGCTGTGACCTTGGCATGCGGCGCACGGGCAATAGCCTCTAAGAATCTCGTGCGGGTAACGGCCCTTGTGCCCATCGGCCCAATCGATTTCTGTGACGGTGGCGCCGCGTGGTGAACGAATGGCAACTGCGCGCGTGCTCTTGGGATCCATCAGTTTCCTCGATGCCCGAGGGTGCGGAGAATCGCAACCTCTTCGTGGAGATCTTCGAGGGCCGTGACCGCGCCCTCCGCAAGCGTCGCCTTCGCGCCCAACGCGCACCCGAGGGCCAAAGCGCTTTGCCAGCAATCGGGCGAAGATATTACCTGTGAATTTCCAGGACTTTGCGCCACAAGGCTCGCGAGCACACCGGCCAAAAACGCGTCGCCGGCGCCCGTTGCGTCCACACACGCGGCGGGCTTCGACGGCGCAAAAAGTTCTCCGAAAGGGCCGATGGCCGTGGCCCCTTTGTCGCCGTGGGTGCGCAGCAGAACGCCCTTTTTGCATCGACCGCGAAGCCACCGTTCCGGATCGGCGACGGGCAACCGCGCGACGTCGTCGTCGCTGGCCTTCACGATCGCGGCCTTTCGCACGAGTTCGTCCGTGACGCCGAGGAGGCTGTCGAGGTCTTTCCACAGGTGCGCGCGAACGTTCAAATCGACCACCAGCGCGCCGCCTTTTTTGATACCCGTGCGCACAAAGCGGCGCGATGCGGCCCTGAGTTTTCGCACGATAAACGTGCTTGTGCCCACCACCAAATAGCGGGCGTCGCACATGCTCGGAACGACGTGATGGGAGCCCACACTCATGTCCGCGGTCTCGTGTCGGTAGAACAGAAAACTTGGTTGCCCTGAGGCGCCGCGCGAAACGAAGGTCAAGCCGGTGCGCTCGGGTAGCGTGAGAATGCCCCGTTCATCGACGCCGGCGCGCAGGAGAGCCGTCTTCAGATCGCGCCCGAAGGCGTCGTCGCCGACCGCTCCAACCACCGTGGCGCGAAGCCCCAAGCGAGCAAGGGTGCAGGCCACGTTGGCCGGTGCGCCGCCAATTCGCCGCACAAAACGATCGCCAAACCCGGTGGAAGTCGGCACTTCGTCGAAGCAATCCCATAGAATTTCGCCGAAAGCGGCCACATCCAAACCGGGCGACGGACTGTTGTTTGAACCCATGAAGGCCTTTCCCCTAACGTGAAAACCCGCTCCTACGAAACCCCGGGCAACTTGCGCTGTTTTGGCGCGGTGAGTTTCTTCGTCAGGCGCTGTTTTCGCTTGGTCGCCCGCTCGAAAACCTCGCCCGTGCCCTGCTCAGCGACCGTCAGGGCCGCTTTTGCGTCGCGAAGGCGGTGCTCGTACACTTTCGCGAGCTCAAGGCGAACACGGTCGTCGTCGAGCCACGCACGGGCCTCTTCGTAACTCGTCGCCGCATCGGCCCATGACCCCTCATGCTTGTAGAGTGCAGCCTTTTCGAGATGGAAGTCTCGCGCAAACGAATCATCGATTCCGCGCCCTTCGGCGACAGCCAGAACGGCACCCGCCTGCGTTGTGTTTCCCGCTTTTTTTGCGGCGCGCGCGGCGGCGACCAGCTCTTTTCCATGCAAAAGACTCTGGCCTAGGGGGCGTCCATACAGGCCGACGAGAGCGACCATTGTTAGAACGTCTTGCGTATTGTGTTCGAGCACAGCCCGCACCGGAGCCGAATCGCCTCCGCGAAGCCACGCGAGGTAGGCTTGGGGAACCTGCGACGAAGGGATGTCGCCCTCGCGCTCGAGGCCGAAGAGAACCTGCTCGAGGGACTGAAGCCTCACGGAAAATTCGCGCCCGCGATGGATGCGCCGGGCAACGTGAAGAAGGTCGAGGTGCGGGCCCTCAAATGGGAACGCTTTTCGGTGGAGGGCGTACCGCGTTTTTAGCAGGGGAATATCAAAGGATTTGCCGTTGAAGGTCACGAGAAACGAGGCCTTACGAAGGCGTGCCGCGAGGTAATCGAGCATCGGTTCTTCGCTCGCAAACGTGGGCAAAAAAAGGAGCTCGGTCATGAACCGGCCGTCGTCTTCGCTCCACCACGCAAGCCCCACGAGAAAGGCCACCGTGCCCGTGCCGCCGGAAAGACCGGTCGTTTCTGTGTCGAGAAACAGGGCCTCTTTTATGTTGCAGACTGCAAGCGATTCGTCGAGAGCCAGCATGCTTAACCACGGCATGCTCGCCTCAAGAGCGTCGGTGAGGGCGGCGGGCCCTACGCGCGCATCGAGGGATTCTCCTCGTAAGCGCCGCTCAAAGGTGGCGCCCGAGGGTGACTCCACAACCTCGAGCGGCAAGCTCTCGCGAAAGACCACGGACGCCTCACCTTCGCTGTCATGGCCCCGGGGCAGCTTCGTTTCGTGTTTCGAAAGAGCCTTCGCCATGCGGGCGCGAAGGTCTTCGAGGATGGAGTTATGCGCTCGGCCTGTGCCCTGCTCGGCCTCCGTGGGCGCATTCTCACCGGGCTCGGAGGCCTCCGTGGCGTGGGCGCGGCGCACAGAATCCGCGTCGTCGCCCAGGTTACCGTCGACGTTTTTTGCGCCGGGATTTGCCCCGGACCCCTTGCCGAAACGAGAAAGGCGCGAGGAAAAACTCATGCAAAGACGCTAGCGCCTCGGCCCCTCCGATACAAACGTTCAGTCTGCTGCGCGGACGTTCGCGAAAACAACCGGGGCCAAAACCTCTGGCGCGTCGGTGATGAGGCCGTCGACCCCGAGCCCCATCAGTTCGCCCGCCTCGGCGGCGTCGTTGATGGTCCACACGTGCACCGTCATGTCCAACCGGTGGCACCGTTCGATAAAGCGTTTTGAGACGACGGGAACCGGGCCGACCCACCGCGGAACCTGCGCCGCGCGCCCCTGCCACTTGCGAAAGTTCAGCGCTTTCTCAGGAAAACTGAGAATCGCGGCGATCTCTTCTTGACCGAGACCCATGGGCCCACGCCACCCGAGATCGCGCGCCTTGTGGAGCACCAGAGACGAAAAACTCGCGAGGCGCACGCGGCCCTCGGCCTTCAGAGATTTCACGGTTTGAATGAGGGGTTCGAGCATCGCGCTGCCCGCCTTCGCATCGACGTTGAAGACCGTGTCGGGAAAGGCTGTGAGGGCCTCGACGAGGGTCGGCATGCGGCGCGACTCGAGGGTGAGACTGCTGCGATCTCCTGCAAATCCCTTGCTCACATCCCATGTTTGGACATCGGCCAAAAGGTTCGCGCCGATGACTTCGTCGCGCGCGGCCATGCGCTCGCCGGTCATGTCGTGGGAGAGAACGACGACGCGATCGCGCGTCATCCACGCGTCGGTTTCGATGGCCGTCGCACCGAGGGCCAAGCCCATACGAAAAGCGCCGATGGTGTTTTCAGGGCAGCGAGTCGACGCACCACGATGGGCGTACAGCTCGATCATTCGAAGACCAATTTCTTTTGGAGGGCAGCGTCGAGCATGTCGTTTTGCCCCAGGGCTAAGGGCCGCGGAACTTCACCGGCATAAAACGCTTTCACTTGCAAAATCTCAAGCGAATTCATCGGTACGTACGTAGGCGGTGCCACGCGAACGCGCACAATCACGGAAACTCCATGGAAGCGCACGTCACGGTCGGGCCTGGAAAAAACGCCCACCAGCTCCGGCTCCGATAGAAACGTGTGGATGCCCGCCTCTTCAAGTAATTCGCGTGCCAAACCCGTGCGCAACGTCTCGCCCCATTCGAGGGTTCCGCCAGGCAACGCCCACGTGCCCGTGTCTCCGCGGCGGATAAGCACAATGCGCCCGTCGTCGAGAAACGGAACGGCGGCCACGGCGATGACGGGCCGCTTTAGAATATGCCGGGCGGCCTCGCGGAGGATCTTCAACACGGACCCGGGGAGAACCCGCAAGGGGAAAAGCATCCGTTCAGGAACCACGATTTCCGGGGTGCCGCAAGGAGCGGGCGCGACCATTTCTCCATACGTTTCGCTCGCGGTCCTGCTACGAGGCGCGCACCGAGGCATCGGGCGCGCGATGCGGGAGATGACGGGATGGGTGACCACCATGACGAGGACCGCTGAATGAACTTGTTTGCGAAAAAAGATCTGCATCAGCTTCTCGCAGATGCGTCCGACGAGACGATCACGGCGCCCGGGCACGGCGGCACGGGCCACGGTCTGGCGCGAACCCTGACGGCTTTTCAGCTCACCATGCTGGGCATCGGCGCCATCATCGGCGCGGGAATTTTCTCACTTACGGGCACCGCAGCCGCAAACTACGCGGGCCCGGGTATCGTCTTTAGTTTTGTCATCGGCGGCGTGCTGTGCGCGTTCGCGGGCCTTTGTTACGCCGAGATGGCCTCAATGATTCCCGTCGCGGGCTCCGCCTACGCGTATTCGTACGCGACGATGGGCGAGCTCGTCGCGTGGATCATCGGCTGGGATCTCGTTCTCGAATACGCCTTTGGGTCCGTCACGGTGGCCGCTGCGTGGTCCGGGTATGTGTATTCGCTGCTGCACAAAACCCTGGGAATCGACTTTCCAGACGTCGTCGTGCGCCTCACGAAGGGCCCCTGGGAACCGGTCACTTTGAATTCCGGCGAGAAGGTTTTCGGGCTCTGGAACGTTCCGGCCACCATCGTTGTTCTCGGCGTGTCGGCGATTTTGTACCGCGGAATCAAAGAGTCGGCGTTCATCAACAACATCATCGTGGTCGTAAAAGTCGCCATCGTTTTGAGCTTCATCGGCCTCGGCATCGGCGTTATTTCGACAGACAACCTTTTCGTAAACCCCAGCGTTTCAGGCCTCGCGCAGCTTGTTCCGGCGGCAACCGAGGTCGCCGGAAACGTGCGCTACGGGTGGATGAACGGCGGCGTTCTCACAGGTGCTGGCGTCGTTTTCTTCGCGTACATCGGCTTCGATGCGGTGAGCACGACGGCGCAAGAGGCCAAGAATCCGACCCGCGATATTCCCATTGGCATCCTCGCAAGCCTCGTGATTTGCACCATTTTGTACATTCTCGTCGCGATCGTTCTGACGGGAGTTGTACCTTACAAGGAACTCGGCGTGCCCGATCCCATCGCCGTCGGCATCGACCGCATCGTCGAGCTGCGCGGTTGGTCCACAGGGGCCAAAAAGTTCTTCACGTTCGGCGTTAAATTCGGCGCCATCAGCGGCCTCACGAGCGTCATTCTTGTCATGATGATGGGGCAGACGCGCGTCTTTTACGCGATGGCAAAAGATGGCCTCTTGCCGTGGTTTTCGGCCACCCATCCGCGCTACCAAACCCCTCATATTGCTACGATTGTCACCGGTATCTTCGTAGCCCTCTGCGGCGGCGTCATGCCCATGAGTCTCGTCGGTGAACTCGTGTCCATCGGCACACTCTTGGCCTTCGTTTTGGTCTGCCTAGGCGTGCCGATTCTGCGTCATACGTCCCCCAATGTGCCCCGCCCTTTCCGCGTGCCCGGCGCACTCTTCGTGGGCCTCGCAGGTGCCGCCTCGTGCCTCTGGGTGATGACCGGGCTGCCCCACGACACGTGGATTCGCCTCATCGTCTGGCTCATCATCGGCTTCGCCATCTACTTCGGGTATGGGCGGCACCACTCGAAGCTTCAACATCCGTCCAAGTAGTGAGGCCTCCCATGAAATTTGTCACCTTCCAGTATTCGCCCACCGAATCGCGCCCCGGCCTTGTCGTTGGCACCGTCGTCATCGATCTTTCCCTGGCTTTTTTCGAAGAAGAGCTTCGCTCGGGCCGGCCAACGGACGCCCACATTTTGGCCCACAAATACGGAAACGGCGTTCTCGGAATCATCGAGCGCCAAGACCTCGTGCTGCCAGTTGTGCGGGCCTGGGAAGCCCGCGCCAAGGCGGGCGAGCTGCCTGCCGCGGTGAACGGTGAAGCCTTCACGCACGCTTACGGCGAAAAAGTTTTTCTATCGCCCATCCCCTGCCCGCCTTCGACGCGCGACGGTTACGCCTTCCGGCAACACGTGCAAACTGCACGTAAAAATCGCGGCCTCGACATGATCCCGGAGTTTGACGAATTTCCCGTCTTTTACTTCACCAATCACCACGCGATTGTCGGTTCCGGGCCCGTCAGCGTGCGCAAGCGGCACCTCGAAAAACTCGACTTCGAGCTCGAGGCCGCGGTCGTCATTGGCCGCGCAGGCCACGACTGGACGATCGAAGAGGCCGACAAGGCCATCTTTGGCCTGTGCATCATGAACGATTGGTCCGCGCGGGTTCTTCAAATGGACGAAATGAAACTTTCGCTCGGCCCCGCGAAGGGCAAAGATTTCGCCACGGGCCTCGGCCCGATGCTGGTCACCCTCGACGAACTCGCCGGCATCACGACGCAAACGCCCAAGGGCCATGTCTTCGATTTGCAGATGAAAGCCTGGGTGAACGGCGTTCAGTTGAGCGAAGGAAACGTGAAAGACATGACGTGGACGTTTGCCCAAATCTTGGAGCGTGTGAGCTACGGCGTGAACATGATTCCCGGCGAGGTCATCGGATCGGGCACCGTCGGCACGGGCTGCCTCTTGGAGCTGAATGGCTCGGGCATCACGAAGAACCAGTGGCTCCAGCTCGGCGACGAAGTGGTGATGGAGATCGACGGCCTCGGGCGCCTCGTCAACACCATCGTCGGCGGTCACTGACGCCCGGCACCCGGCGCAGGCTGGTTATTCTTCCAAGAAATCCAACGACTTACCAAATGTTTCCGGCAGAAACCACAGGGCTAGAAAGGCCGCGCCGAAGACCACGGCGCCGATGCTCATGACCACGGCGGGAAGCCCCATCGTGGGCGCGTAGGCCTTGACGATCATGCCCATCGGAATGACCGCCGCGCGCACAAAGTTCGAGGCGCTCGTGGTCGCCGTGGCCCGCAAGTTCGTGCCAAATTGTTCGGCTGTACTCTGCATGAACATGGCCCAATAGCCGACGCCTACCCCGAGGAGAAAGCATAGGCCGAGAAACGTGGAGGCCGACTGGCCGCGCATCGATGTGAAGTAAACGACGGTCGCGAGCAGGGTCAGCACCACGTAGCCCGCAATGGTTTTTCGCCGGGATCCCAGGGCTTGGCTCACGAGACCGCTCGACAGATCGCCGACCGCCAGGCCACTATACGCCCATAGTATTGTGTCTGCCGGCGTCACTGTGCCAACGACACCAAGAGCAGCCGCAAGCTTGTTGCCGTATGCAATAAGTAGTCCGATCACAAACCAGATCGGGATCGCCATCAGAATGCTCAACGCGTAGCGGCGAAAACGGCTCGCGTTCGTGAAGAGCATGAAAAAGTTTCCGCGCGAGGCGGCCTGCGGCGCTTGGCCATGAGAAAAGAGGCCCGATTCGGCGAGACGCACCCGCAAGAGCAAGAGAGCGAGGCCCAAGCCTCCGCCCACAAGGTAAGCGATTTTCCAGGTAAAAAGCTTCGCGACGCTCGCCGCCACGACCGCGCCCAAGACGCCCACCGTGGCGATGATCGTCGTTCCGTAACCGCGAACGCCCGGCGGCAAAACCTCCGACACGAGGGTGATGGCCACGCCCAATTCGCCCGCCAAGCCGATGCCCGCCAAGAGACGCAGCGCCTCGTATTGCGGAATGGTGGTGACGAAAGCGTTGAGCAAATTCGAAACCGAATAGAGAAGAATCGAGCCGTAGAGAACGCTCACGCGGCCTCGCTTGTCTCCGAGAGAGCCCCACAGCACGCCACCAATCAAGAGGCCCGCTTGCTGGAAATTGTCTAGGGTTAGCCCCACCGAGAGCGTCTGCGATTCGGGCACGCCGAGGGCCAAGAGACTCGGCTCGCGCACAATGCGAAAGAGCAGCAGGTCGTAGATGTCGACGAAGTAGCCAAGCGTCGCGACGAGAACCGTGGGCGTGAGGGCTTGGCGAAAAGATGACCAACGCACGCCAGAGAGGCCGGGGTCGTCGGTCGCGTTTGCAGTGGTCATAGGCGTACCTTTAACGCAAACGCGTCGCGGTGTGCTTGACCCTCGGCGGCGCGACGCCTTCCGCGCGCTTCGTATTGACCAGACGGGTTTCTTGTTGATAACACGCTGCGTCGTGGACCTCCTTGTCATGAAATTCGGCGGAACTTCTGTGGGTTCCGTCGATCGAATCCGCAGCGTCGCTCGGCGCGCCATCGCGGCGCAACAGGCCGGAAACGACGTCGTTCTCATCGTGAGTGCCATGTCCGGCGAAACAAACCGGCTCCTCACGTTGGCCAACCAGGTGACGCCCGTTCCGCACGCCCGCGAAATGGACGTAATCGCCTCCACCGGCGAGCAAGTTTCAGCCGCGCTCACGGCCCTCGCGATTCAACACGAAGGCGCAAAAGCGCGGTCGCTTTTGGGCCACCAAGTGCGCATCGTAACCGACGCGGCGTTTAGCAAAGCGCGCATTCGATCCATCGACACCACGCTGATTCGCGAGGCCCTTGGGCGCGGCGAAATCGCAGTGGTTGCGGGCTTTCAGGGCGTCGACGACGAGGGGAATATTACGACCCTCGGGCGCGGCGGCTCCGATACGAGCGCCGTGGCGATTGCGGCGGCGCTTGGTGCCACCGCGTGCGAGATCTACACCGACGTCGACGGTGTCTACACGACCGATCCAAACATCTGCCCAACGGCGCGAAAGATCGACCGAATCTCTTTCGAAGAAATGCTTGAACTCGCGTCGCTGGGCGCGAAAGTCCTCCAGATTCGTTCCGTGGAGATAGCCATGAAGTACAACGTTCCGATCCATGTTCGCAGCAGCTTTTCCGACGCCCCGGGCACCTGGGTCGTAGGCGAAGACCAGGGTCTTGAGTCGGTCACCGTGGCCGGCGTCGCGTACGACAAAGCCGAAGCCCGCGTGCATTTGGTCGGCCTCGAAGACAAGCCCGGGGTCAGCGCATTCTTGTTTGAGAAAATCTCCGCGGAAAATATTTCCGTCGACATGATCATTCAGAACGTTTCACGGTCCGACGGCAACCGCACCGACGTCACCTTCACCCTTTCCAAGACCGATTTGCAGCGCTCCCGCGGCATCATCGAAGAAATTGCGCGGGCCGCTGGTGCCCAAGACGTTCGCTACGACGAGGACGTTTCCAAGGTTTCCATCGTCGGGCTCGGCATGCGCACCCACGCGGGCGTCGCCTCGAAAATGTTTCGCCTGCTCGCCAACGAAGGCATCAACATTCAAGCCATCAGCACGAGCGAGATCAAAATTTCGTGCCTTGTAGCTGCAAAATACACGGAACTCGCCGTGCGCACCCTGCATGAAGGCTTCGGCCTCGGGCAGCCACCCGCAACCAAGGCGTGAGTCCTGCGGGCCGGGAGAAAAACGCACCGCAGGGGCGGATACGCTCGGCAAAGAATTGCTGAAGCACCGCAGATACGCTAAGAGCGCGGTCCATTCGGGCGTCGTCTAATGGCAGGACAGAGGATTTTGATTCCTCTTATCGTGGTTCGAATCCATGCGCCCGAGCCAGATTGGGCCAGAGATGGCCAGAACGAGGAGAGAAAGCTCTTCTCGTTCCGTTTTTTCTTGCGTTCCGCTTTCGTTGTGGGGGTCTGCTTGCAGCCCGCGGCTCGCATGATCCGTGCTTTGGAACTTTCATGAAGCTCACGCCCGAAGCTGTTCGTACCCTCCTCGATGCGGTCGCCGCCGGTTCCCTCTCGAGCGCCGACGCCCAGCTTCAACTCGGTTCCGCCGAAGAAACGGACCTCGGGTTCGCCGTCGTCGACCACCAGCGCAAAATCCGCCTCGGCCTACCCGAGGTCATCTACGGCGAGGGAAAAGAGCCGGAACACGTGATTGGCATCGCGCGCGCACAGATCGGCCGCGGTCACAACGTTCTCGTCACGCGCCTCGACGCGGACAAACAGCAGCGCGTCGCCGATGCTCTACCCGGTGCCATCGTCAATCGCCTCGCCCGCACGGTGCGCGTTGTAAGTATACCGCGTGCGAACATCGTATCGTTTCGGGTAGCCGTTGTCTGTGCTGGCACCAGCGACTTGCCGGTTCTCGAAGAGTGTTGCGAGACGCTCGAAGCCTGCGCCATCGCGTACGACCGCGTGACCGACGTCGGAGTCGCCGGAATTCACAGGCTTTTCTCACGTATGGAGGTGCTGCGCGCGGCGAACGCCGTCATCGTGATCGCGGGCATGGAAGGCGCCCTGCCGAGCGTTGTCGGAGGCCTCCTCGCGTGCCCCATCATCGCCGTGCCCACGAGCGTCGGGTACGGCGCGGGGGCTGGCGGAATCGCGGCGCTCCTCGGAATGCTTACCTCGTGTGCGTCAGGTATTACCGTGTGCAACGTGGACAACGGCTTTGGCGCGGCGATGGCCATCCACCGCATCGCGCGGTCGAACCAGCCCTAAGTGCTTTCGCTCCGCGGCGGTCTCGGCTAGCCCTGCGCGCGTCGACGAAGGCGGGAAGTTCGGTGAAAAACCGACACGGAGCCGCCGCTGTAACCGGGGACAAACCCGCGCGCACCACCGTCCGCCCCACCTCGGGGAGGCCGACCAGGGCGCAGGGCATTTTATCCGAAAGTCAGAAAACGCCCTCGCCGATCACGACCTCGCGTTTGAGGCTCGTGCCTCCCGCTTCCCTGAAGTGCCGCGCGAGCCTCGCGGCAGAGGCCTCGGTTCCGTGATCTCTTTTTCCGTATTACACACCGCAGCCGTCGCCATGCGTCGGTATATTTTTCGTATCGTCAACGTACTTGCGTGTGCCGCAGGCCCCGTTGGCCTCGCTGGCATCACTGGCCTTGCTGGCTGCGGGGGCACGGCGCCGCCCTCCGTATCCGCGGGCGACTTTTCCGACGGCGGCCTTCGCGACGCGAGCGACAGGAGCGCCGAGAGGAACCGCGAGGGCGCGTTCATTGAGCGCGTTGTGGGCTTCTCGCCGGGCCTAGGCGCGGGTTTTGGGCAAGATGCCATGCCGTGGGTGGTCTTTGGCGGGCCTCGCGGCGCAGGGCCTTCTAGCGGCGGCACGGACGTCGTCAGTTTGGGCACTGGCGGGTCCATCGTGGTGGCCTTCGAAAAGCGGCCGATCATCGACGCGCCCGGCGATGACTTCCTCGTGTTTGAGAACGCGTTTCGTTTCGGCACCGGCGGCACGCGCACCTACGTGGAACTCGCGCGCGTGTCCGTGAGCGACGACGGCGTTAACTGGGTGAGCTTTCCGTGCAACGTGCAGACGTATGCCGGGTGCGCCGGGAGTCAGCCCGTGTACGCCAACGTCGATACCAATACCATCGACGCAACCCATTCGGCGCGCGCGGGCGGCGACCCCTTTGACCTCGCCTCCGTCGGCCTTTGGCGGGCGCGATTTCTGCGCCTCGACGACCTCGGCACGATTCCCGGAAGCGCCGAGGAAAGCAGCGGAAAAGCAGGCTTTGACCTCGATTCGATCGCGGTGATTCACGGCGCTGACTCTCCGTGAGCGAAGCTGCCGCACCCGTCGTGCAGGCCCTTTCGGAACGCGCTGAAGAGGTTCGCATCCTGGGTGCAAAAGACACCGTCGTCGAAAGTTCTCCCGCCGTAAGCATTGTAGACGGAGAACGTTTGAGCGCGCCGGGCATGCGCCTCGGAGACGCCCTGCGCATCGTGCCGGGCGTCAGCGTGCGCGAAACCGGCGGCTTCGGAGCCTTCGCGTCGGCCTCGCTCCGCGGCACCACGGGGGCCCAAACGCCCGTCTATTTCGGGGCTGTGCTCCTCAACGATGACGTGGCCGGAACCGCGGATTTATCAGCGTTTTCGCCCAATCTCTTTGAGCGCGTCGAGGTGCATCGTGGGCACGCGCCCCTCGACCTTGACCGGCAGGGCCTGGGCGGCGCCATTGTCCTCGTGCCGCGAAAGTCCCGCGATGGGGCCGCACGCGCGTCTCTCACCGCAGGCACCCTCGGGCACCGCGGGGTCGATGCATCTGGGGGCTACGCCAACGACGGGCACGAATTTTTTGTCGCGGGAGTTCACGATCGCGCGAGCAACCGTTACCCGTACTTGGACGACGGCGGCACGGTCTTCAGCCCCTCGGACGACCGCTCACGCCTGCGCACAAATGCTGACTTTTCCCAGTGGTCTGGCATGTTTTCCGGCACCTCTCACCTCGGCCCGGTGAGGCTCCGAAGCCTCGCGTTCGTGACCACCCGCGAGCAGGGCGTGCCGCGCCTCGCGGTGCTTCCGTCGGTGGCCGCGCGTCTCGCCCAAGACCGCGAACTTCTTGCCCTCGATGGGGAGCTTCCGGTCAGCGCACGCAGCACCCTGCGCCTGCGCTCGACGGCCACTTGGGCCGCGTCCGCGTTCCACGACGCCCTCGGTGAACTCGGACTCGGAACGCCGTTATTGACGCTCAACGGCCAGCGATACGACGAGCGCGTCGCGTTCGACTACAAAGGGGATGACCTGCGTTTTTTCAGCGCGATCGGTGCCATGGCCGAAACTCTTTCGCGGCGTGGCGGGGCAGCCATCGAGGCCTCGCGCTCTTCGGTGCGCGCCCAATTTGGCCTGACCTACAGCCTCGGCGCAGGCTTCGCCTTGGAGGCCGCCGCGGTCCACGAGGAGCAATGGCAGCGGGCCGAGGGCGCGTATGCCGAGGGCTTGGAGACGCGCGTGCACGAGCGCGTGAGCACCGGCCGCGTGGTCATCAAATGGGCGTCGGGAGACCTCGAAGCCATGCTCGTCGGTGCCCGTTACGCGCGCACGCCAACCCTCGGCGAGCGTTTCGGTGTGGACGGCGCTGTCAGGGGAAATCCAGCACTTGCGCCGGAGTCCGGCTATTCCGCAGACGGCATCGCCCGGGGCACTCTCGGCGACAACCGCGCGCTTCGCTACGAGGCGGTCGTCTTCGCCCGCTCCATGGCAAATCTTGTAGACTACACCAAGACGAGCCCCGGCACCGTGAAGCCTATCAACATCGGTACGGCGCGCATTCTAGGCGGCGAGCTGGCGCTCGAATTTCGTGCGGCCCAAGAGGTGAGCATGGGGGCCGTCACGACGCTGCTGGATGCCCAAGACACGACCGAAACAAGCCCGCTTGTTCACCGCCGTTTACCCTTTCGAGCCCGCCACGTGGAGAGCATCTTTGTGAGGTATTTTCCAGCATTTGAGCGCGGTAAGACTCTGCGGATGGAGTGGCGTACAAGCGTTGAGGGAGAGCGCACAATGGACCCGGCGGGCCTCGCGCGCTTGCCTTTGCAAACCTTCAGCGACGCGTCGGTGCGCGGGCACTCGGGAGCCTTTCAGCTTGGCCTTCGCTGCGCCAACGTCTTCGATGCCCCGCGCGTGGACCTCGTCGGCTACCCGTTGCCCGGGCGAACCGTGGACGTCAGCCTCGCGATTGAGACGCCATGAGCCGCTGCGAAAACCATCCCCAGGCCCCTGCCCTTTTGGCCTGTAGCCTCGCGCGATTCTTCGCGCTGGCCTGCCTCGCGTTGTGCTCTGTCGCCTGCGATTCTTCAGCTATTCCCACTTCACAGGGCACCGGCAAGCCCATCGAGCGCGGGGCTCTTCTGCTCCTTGCGTCGGACTACCGCTCCACGAATGTATCGGTGCGAACCGCGACGCTGGAGCTCCTCACCGGGTCGCTTTTTTCGACGGGCAGCCGCGCCGCGGGCCTCTCCTACGCGCTCTCGGGTGACGTCGCGATCAGCAGCGAGCCGTTGGCGACGGGCGCTGACGTGGCCCTTCTCGATCGCTATGGAACGAACGTGGTCACGTACGTCAATCCGCGCACGGGCCTTGTGCGGGCGCAGCTCGCGGTGGGCACAGGGTTTGAGTCCAATCCGCAGGATATTCTCCCGTGGAATGACTCCAAGGCTTTCATCTCGCGCTACGGCGTCGACCCCCAGCCGGGGGATGCGCCCTTTGACGGAGGCAGTGATCTCATCGTCGTGGATCCGCGCGTTCCCGCCATCGTCGGCCGCATTCCCTTCGTCGATAAAGCGGGTGTGCCCGCGAGGCCCAGCGCACTGACACGCCACGGCGAGCATGCCGTCGTGACGTTGCAGCGCCTAAGCCACGACTTCTCCGCGGCCCTCGATGGCGAGCTGGCGCTCGTGAGCGGCGAGTCCCTCGAGGTCGAACACGTTTTGCCCCTGCCAAACCTTAGAAACTGCGGGAAAGCTGTTTTTTCCCAGGGCAGCAAGCTCGCCATCGCGTGCTCGGGCCTCTTCGATTCCCAGACGACGCGCTTCGGAAAAGAGGGCGCGGCCATCATCGTTGCCACCCTCGAAACGACCGGCGTGGTTATCGAAGAGCGCTGGAACGCCGCCTCCCTCAATGTGAGCCCGGCTGGCCATGTGGCGTGGTTGGGCGAGACAACGCTCGTCTTCGACAGCTACGGCAGCGGACAAACCGGTGATGCACTCTACACGCTTCATCGCGGCGATCCCTCAGCCCGCGAAATCTACCGGGCCCGTAAGCCGTTTGCGATCGGGGCTCTGCGCTGCTCTTATGGCGCCTTCACGCGATGCCTCGCCACCGTGTCAGAGCCGAGCCTTCTCATTGATATTGCTGGTGATTTACTGCACCACTCGGCGACGGCGACCGAGCATTCGGCGGCCGACATCACGGGGCTTCCTCTTCGCGACCTCGGTATTTTTGGCGTCACGACGCCCTAAACCTGGGGCGGGCATGCGGCGCCGGCCTCGGGCGAAACACGCGATGCGGGAAGCGGAAGTGCCGTGAAAACGACGGCCGGCAGCATCATCACGACGAGGTAGAGCATCTGGCCAATCTGGGGCTCCATTTCCACTTGGTTGCAGAATACAAATGCTCCGAACGGGTAGAGCAGAGCCAGCGCACGCCCGCCCGCAGTGTGCCCAAGGCATCGCATCGACAGGGCGACCGCCAACGCGAGCCCGTCGCTCGTGGCCACCTGAACGGCGCCAAAAGGGCTTGTATCGCCAGTGAAAAGGCTGATGCACACGATCTTGGGTATGGCGGCGCGAAAGACCCATACCGCCGCAATCTGCACCGCGATGACCGGCAGCAGGCGCCAGAAGGCCGCCAAAAAAAGCCTTCGTGGAAATCGCATCAGCACCCCCAGCCTCATGGCGCCCCAGCGTAGTCGAGGAGGGGCCAGAAGTGGCACGGAGTTCCCTGGCCGCGTCCGAGGGCGATGGCGGATTCAAGTGCAGAATGCACGTACTTTTTCGCGCCCCACACGGCGTCGTAGACGGCTTCTCCCCGCGCAATGCGGGCCGTTATGGAGGCCGCGAGGGTGCATCCGGTTCCGTGCGTGTGGCCCGTGTCGATGGCCGGCATGTGCACGTGTTCCAGGAAATCACCTTGCGCAAAGACGTCATGGGCCCGTAATGAGCCCCCAAGACCTCCGCCCTTCACGAGCACGGAGCGCGCCCCAAGGCGCAATATCGCCCGGGCTGCGGCCTCCATGTCCGCGGCGTCGGCGATGGCGAGGCCCGTGAGCTCTTCGGCCTCGCGGCGATTGGGCGTAACGATGGTCGCCCGCGACAAGATGGCTCCCCGAAGCTCTGCGAGGGAGGCGTCGTCGGCGAACCGAATGCCGTGCCGTGAGACCATCACCGGGTCAAGAACGAGGGGAATTGCTGGGTTTGCGGCGAGCCATTGGGCTACCGCGCGAATCGACTCGGCCCCCGGCAGGAGCCCGCACTTCATGGCGTCGATGTGCAAATCCGCGTGAACCGCCGCGAGCTGCGCAACGATGAAGCGCGGGTCTATCGGGAGAACTTCGTGCACAGTGCATGTATCTTGAACGGTGAGGGCCGTTACTGCCGAGGCACCGTGCACCTGGTGAAACGCGAAGGTCTTGATGTCGGCGTGAAGGCCTGCCCCGCCGCCGCTATCGGCCCCGGCCACAGTGCAAGCCACAGGCGTCCGCGTGCTCATGATGGGGCCTCTTAGCGCGCCCGTCGCGGCGTTGGAACGACCACGCGCGGCGCCGAGGGCCCCACCGCAGATGCCCTAAAAAGCAACAAAAATCGGCCAGCGGTCTACTACCGGTGGCCGATTCTTGTCAGGCGCGGAGACCGCACCTCATTTGCCGCAAAAAACTCAGTTGCCGCAGTACATCATGCCGATGCGCGTGAAGAATGCAACGAGGCCTGCGTCCTTCGTGGTGTCTTCGCCGCCGGCTGCGCCCTTGGAGAAGCACGACCCGCCATCGACGCCAGCGTCGGTGTTGAAAACGCCCTTGCACTTGCCCGAGGTACCGAGAGCCGCGTTAGCGACCGTTCCGCAGACGCCTTGGCCCTGGCCGATGGCGTCGGTCTGGCAGGTGTCAAGGTCGGCCTTCGAAGCGTTCTTGCAGTTGGTCTTGTCGTTGCAGGCTGCGTCGAGGCAGTTCGCGAAGCCGAAGTAGGACTCGCCACAGCCCGCCTTGAAGTGGTTCATGCAGCCTTGGA
>CAMCKZ010000037.1 GCA_945875545.1 Polyangium aurulentum
CTGGGCTTCGAGGGACGCGACATTGGTTTGAATTACAAGTGCCATAACGAGACTCCATCTTGGAGACGAGGCGAAATTGCGCCTCTGGATAAAGCCGTCCTTCTTGGGCGGCGTAACAATCTAATTGCAACTTCGGCAGCGCGGGCTGCGCATGAACCGTTTGGGGGCCCAAGGACCACTGCCACGGACGAGGCGGCCTGGTGCGCCGGTGCGGCACGCGGTGGCGCGTGTCGGGGCCTGCTAGCGGGGCCAGGTGCCCCGTGCGAGGGGCCGGTGTGTGGGGGGCGCCCTCTCGCAGCGCATCGCGGGGGCCTCGCTGCTCGTTACAGAGCGCGTCGGCCGGGGGCGAGTCGGTGCACGGGCACGGCCCGCTGCCATGCGCGGGCACGACCACGATCGTCTACGAGACGACCCGGGGCGCGCGGCAGGCTGGACCGAATACCGACACCCAACTGGCGAGTGAAACTTGTTGCAGTCTGCACGTTGGTTGGGGCGGCAACGGGGGGCACGCTCAAGCAACCATGGCTCGTGTGGTAAAAAAGATTCATGTTCTTCCTCCTTCTTGGAGACAAATTTTGACCGCCGCCTGGGGGCTTTGGTCGAGGTCGTCGCTTCTTGCGGCACCTTGCAGCAACCATGAACGGCCCGACCTCGGAACCTTGAGAAGAATTCGCGTGTGGCCGACCGCGGCCGGCCCCGGACGGCCATCGAGGCGGTGGGGCCTGGAATATTTCCGCGTAAATCCAGATACTTAGAGCCGATGGCAGCAGGCACGAGACTTGAATATGGGGGGCCATGAGTCACCGCCGCTGGCCGCCCTGGCCCTCGTTCCTGCGCTTCCTCGTTATCTACGCGGTCGCAATTTGGGGCTCCGCGGCCGATGCGATGGCGGCCCCGCCCGCTGCCCCCGCGTCCGTCCCGCGCACCACCCGCGGTCCGCAGGCGATGGCCCTCTGGGCCTGCGCGGGCCTTGCGGAAGCGCGCGTGGACCCGGCGCGGGCCAGTCGCGAGGCCCGCGTTCGTTGGGCCGCCGCGGTGCCCCACGTGTCGTTTCGCGCGCACTTGGGCGAGGGCGGATACCGGCGCATCGACGGCGATTTGTTCAGCACCGCGGAGACCCTCACGGCAAACCGCGGCCTCGAACTGCGCCTCACCTGGGCTCTCGACGAGCTCGTGTACCGCGACGCGGAATTGACTAACACGCGGTTTTTTGCTGACCGACAGGCAGCCAACGAGCGACTGGCCCATCAATGCGCCGAGACGGCCTCGCGGTGGCTTCGCTTGCGCCTCGACCCGCTCCACGACGACGCAGAGGAACGCGCCGCCTATACGGCCCTCGACATCCTTACGGGCGGTGGCCTCTCGCGCATCGACGCGGGGCGAATCCCCGAAGCGTCACCTTGACGCCGGGCCTGCGCGCCGCCTACTGACGACGGCCCATGCTGTCCGAATCGCGCGCTACCCTCGCCGACCTTCAAGAGCGCCTCACGACGCTAAGGGGGTTTCTTTGACGTCCCGAGGCTGAAGGCCGAACTCGAGGCGCTTTCCAATCAATCGCTCGCCCCGGGTTTTTGGGACGATCCGCGAAAAGCGCAGAGCAATACGCGCCGTCGCTCGACGATCGAAAAGCGCATCGAGAACCTCGACAGACTCGCGCGCGACATCGACGACGCGGGTGTTCTTCTCGATTTGGGCGACGCCGAAAACGACGCGAGCACCATCGCCGAGGGTGCTCAATGCGCCAAAGGTCTCGTCTCGCGGGTTCGCTCCTCGGAGCTTGAGCGCATGCTTTCCGGCTCGATGGATCACGCGCCGGCCATCGTGAGCATCCACCCGGGCACCGGCGGAACGGATGCCAAAGATTGGGCGCAAATGTTGCTGCGCATGTACTTGCGCTGGTGCGAGCGACGCGGCTTCAAAACCGAGGTGATCGACTTTCAAGAGTCCGACGAAGCGGGCATCGATGGGGCCTCCTTCACGGTGGCTGGAACGAACGCTTATGGCTTTCTTCGCAGTGAAAATGGCGTGCATCGCCTCGTTCGAATTTCGCCCTTCGACGGCAACGCGCGACGCCAAACGTCCTTCGCCGCGGTGGAAATCATGCCCGATATCGAAGACGAAATCGACGTCGTCGTGAAGGACGAAGACATCGAAATCACGACGATGCGCGCCGGCGGCAAGGGCGGCCAGAACGTCAACAAAGTCGAGACCGCCGTTCGCCTCGTGCACCATCCCTCGGGCATCGTCATCGTGTGCCGCGCGGAGCGATCGCAGCTTCAAAACCGGCGCATGGCGATGAAGATGTTGAAGGGCAAACTCTACGACGCGGAGGTGAAAAAGCGCGAAGACGCCGCCGCCGCTGCAGCTGCCGCGAAGAGCCAAATCGCGTGGGGCAGCCAGGTTCGCAACTACGTGCTCCAGCCCTACCGCCTCGTCAAAGACGTGCGGTCGTCAATGGAAACGGGCAACGTCGACGCGGTGCTCGACGGCGACCTCGACGCCTTTATCGAGGGATATTTGCTGGCTGCCGCCGGTGGCACCCTGCACAAGGGCGGAACTGTCGAAGGAGAAGAACTGTGAGCGAGGTGAAGTCGCCAAAGACCGACGGCCAAAAGACGGAAGGCCAAAAGACCGAAGGCAAGGGGGCGTCGGAAGAAGCCATGCTCGCGGCACGACGCGCGAAGGTCGACGTTATTCGTGCGCGCGGTGAGATGCCTTACGCAAACATCGTCGGCCCCGTAGAACCCGCCGCGATACTGGACGTCGCCGCAGCCCGGGCCCTCGCCGAGGCCGCGAAAACCGACGGCACCCGGTACGATGCGGCGCGCGTCAAGGAATACGCAGGCGAAACGCGCGTCCATGTCAAGGGCCGCATTCTCGCTCTGCGTTCCACAGGTGGCTTGAGTTTCTTGCGGCTTCGCGATCGAACGGGCGAGATTCAGCTGCTGCTCGACGAGGCGGTATGTGCAACCTACACAGACCTTGAGCTCCTCGACGTCGGCGATTTCATTCAGGCCGAGGGGCCACTCATGGCCACAAAGCGCGGCGAACTCTCCGTCGCGACGGAGTCATTTCGCCTTCTGACAAAATCTGTCAGACCCCTTCCTGAGAAGTGGCATGGCCTCCAAGACGTGGAAATTCGCTATCGGCAGCGCTACGTCGATCTGGTCGCCAACGCCGAAGTGGCGCAAGTTTTTCGGGCGCGAAGCACCATCGTGCGCGCCGTTCGCGGCTACCTTGATCGCGAAGATTTTCTGGAAGTTGAAACGCCGACCATGCACCCGCTCATTGGCGGGGCTGCGGCGAAGCCCTTCGTGACGCACCACAACGCCCTCGACCTGCGCCTCTACATGCGCATTGCCCCGGAGCTTTACCTCAAACGCCTTTTGGTCGGCGGGCTTGAGCGCGTGTACGAATTGGCGCGTTGTTACCGAAACGAGGGAATGTCCACGCGGCACAACCCCGAGTTCACAATGCTCGAATTTTACGAAGCCTACGCCACGTGGGAGACGCTCGTCGTGCGCACCGAGGAGCTCCTTCGCCACGTTGACCGAGCCCTTCGCGAGGCCATGCCCGAGGCCCACGCGAAGTGGTCGTTGGAGCGGCCATTCTCGATTGCGGAACCCTTTGCGCGGGTCACGATGTTCGGCGCTGTGGTCCACGCGTGTGCCCTCGCGAAGCTCGATAGCTGGGCCGCCGCGGCCACCTCAGAGGCTCTCGACGAGCACCTGCGCGACGACCTCGGCGCGAACATCAAGGCCCTTGCCGCGTCGAGTCCGCGGGCAAAAAGCGTCGACTGGGGTAACTTTCGCAAGGGCCTCGCGAAGTGCGAAAATGCTGGTGAACGACTCTTTGCCGCGTACGAATACCTCGCCGAGCCCTTTCTTGCGGACGACTACCGATCCCAAGACGGCACCAAGTCGCTGCCTGTTTTCGTCACCGCGTACCCGTTCGAAACCTCTCCCCTCGCGCGCCGAAACGACCAAGATGCGAGCCTCGTCGATCGCTTTGAACTTTTTGTTCACGGCCGCGAACTGTGCAACGCGTTTTCCGAACTGAACGATCCACGAGACCAGTCCGAACGCTTTCGCGCCCAGGTCGATAAGAAGACCAAAGGCGCCGACGAGACGATGGACTACGACGCAGACTACGTACGCGCTTTGGAATACGGTATGCCACCTGCGGCTGGTTTTGGTATGGGTATTGACCGGCTCGTCATGATGCTGACGAGCTCCCAGTCGATTCGCGATGTGCTGCTTTTCCCGCAGCTTCGCCCCGAGGTTTCGTGACCTCCGGCGCCGTCGCGGGTCTTTTGCTCCTTTCGCTCAGCAGCCTCGCCGTCTTTCGCGCCGCGTACACGGCCTTCGCCGCCCGCCGAATGGCCTCGGGTGTGTGGCGCCTTCTCGGTGCCCTCGCGGGCGTCGCCCTCGCGCTTCTCGCGGCGCAGATGCTGCGTGTTCGAGCCTCCGACGCGGGCCCACTGTACGCCGCCCACGTTGACTTGCTCATTCGCGGCGGCGCCATCGTTCTCTTCTTGCTTCACACGTTGGCTGCCACGACCGCCGCGCTGCCGATTCTCTTTTCCCTCGCGGAGCGTTCGGGGTTTCTAGCCCTCGTGGCCGTGCGCCATGTGCGATCACCGCGCACTGGTTTTTTGCGCGTGATTAGCTTTCTCGCGATGGCCGGAATCGGCGTCGCCACCGCCGCCCTTGCCACGGTCATTAGTGTCATGGGCGGATTTTCTTCCGACCTTCGGACGAAGATCATCGGGTCGAATCCTCACGTTCTCATCGACGCCGCGTCGCAAGAACCGTTTCATCTTCCGGCTGCTCTCATCGATGATCTCCGGCGCGATCCGCAGGTCGTTGGAGCGAGCGCCACGCTGCGCTTTGAGGCCATGGCGTCGAGCCCGTCGAACCTCGCGGGCGTCATCATCCACGGCGTCGATCCCCAGGAAATCGCCCTCGTTTTGGACGTACCCAAGCTCGTCGAGGCCGGCCACTTTTCCTACCTTGAGACGCCGGAAAAACTGGTGAATCTTCCCGCGAGCGAGATTGTCGGAGTGGGGCCTGGGGGCGAGCCCCTCGTCAAGGGCCCGGGCCTCGACGACCTCTCCGAGCTCGATCCCGTGGTGCGCGAGATTCTCCGTTCGCCCGTGCTCGCGCATCCAGGCTTGGTTGTGGGCCGCGAACTCGCGCGCACGCTGCATCTTATGGTCGGCGACGAGCTTTCGATCGTGGCACCGATGGGCGATCTGTCGCCCGTGGGCGTGATGCCGCGCACGCGCAAATTTCGCATCGCGGCCATCTTTTACAGCGGCATGTACGAGTACGACGCGACGCACGTTTATGCGCATTTTCGCGACGTTGCAGAGCCATTTGAGGCGGTCGGAAGGGTCAGCGGCATCGAGGTGCGCCTCCGCGATCCCGAGGTCAGCGACGCCGTCGCAGCCTCGTGGAATAGCCGCGTCGCCCCCCTCGGCCTTGAGGCGCGCGATTGGCGCATGCTCAATAAAAATCTCTTTTCCGCGCTGCGCCTCGAACGCGGGGCGACGTTCGTCGTGCTCTCGCTGGCCGTCGTCGTCGCGAGCTTTTGCATCTTGTGTACGCTCCTTTTGCTCGTCTCCGAAAAGACCGGCGAGATTGCTGTGCTCAAGGCCATCGGCGCATCCGACGGCGACATCATCCGCATTTTTCTCGCGGAGGGCCTCGTGCTGGGCGGCGTCGGAGTCACCCTCGGAAGTGCCGCAGCGCTCGCCGTTTGCCTCGGCCTTCGGTGGTTTGGCCTGCGCTTGGATCCGGAAGTTTACTACTTGGACAAGCTCCCGGTAACGGTGAATCCCCTGGATTTTCTCTCGGTTGTCGCAGCTGCGCTCGTTATCTGCGCCGCGGCCACCTTCTGGCCTGCGCGGGCCGCGTCTCGCCTTCGTCCCGTCGACGGTTTGCGCTACGAGTGACCCGGTGACGACACCCCTCATCGTGGCCGAAGGCCTCAAGAAAAGATTCGACCAAGACGGCCGCACGCTCGAAGTGCTCCGCGGCATCGATCTCACCATCGCCGCGGGCGAACGCGTCAGCATCGTGGGCCCGTCGGGTGCCGGCAAGAGCACGCTGCTGCACTGCCTCGGCACGCTGGATCTTCCGTCGGAAGGAAAGCTGCAGATTGCAGGTTCCGATGTGCTGACGCTGCCTCGCAACCAACTCGCGAAACTACGCGGAACGAAGCTTGGATTCGTCTTCCAGTTTCATCACTTGCTGCCCGAATTTTCAGCACTTGAGAACGTCATGATGCCCGGCCTCGTGCAGCGCCTGCCCCGCGCCGCAACAGAAAAAAAAGCCGCCGAACTTTTGGACTTGGTCGGTCTCTCGCCCCGCTCCACGCACCGGCCCGGCGAGCTGTCCGGCGGCGAGCAACAGCGCGTGGCCCTCGCGCGCGCCATGCTCCTTGCGCCGCAAATTCTTTTTGCCGACGAGCCCACCGGCAACCTCGACAGCGCCACCAGCGCCCAGGTGCAGGAACTTTTTCTTCGTATGAGCCGCGAGCGCGGAACGACACTCGTCGTGGTCACCCACGATATGGGGCTGGCGCGCGCCATGGACCGCATCGTCACCATGCGCGACGGGCGTGTCGAGGACGACGGAAAAGGCGTGGTATCTCCTTGAAAAGACATGAGTTTGAGGGTGCCCTAAAGACCCTACTTGCCCGGGCCAAAGAGCCCAAAGAGTCCACCGGATGCATCGCCTGCGAAGTATGTGTATCTTGCACGGACTGCACTTTTTGCGAACACGGCGAGAGGCTCCTGCGGTCGCACTACTGCCGTTCAAGCACCGACTTGAGCGACTGCTCCCACTGCCTTCGTTGCCGCGAGTGCATGCGGGCGAGTCAGTGCACCGACTCCGTCAAGTGCATTGGGTCCGCGTTCCTTGTGCGCTGCGATGGGTGTGTAGACTGCACGCATTGTTTTGGCTGCGTGGGGCTGCGGGGCAAAGAGTTTCACATCCTCAACGAGCGCCACGACCGGGCTTCGTACTTCGCCTTGACCGCAAAGCTGCGCATCGAGCTGGGCCTCGCTTAAGATCGCTCCGGCCCTGTATTTCTTCAGGCGATTCTAACGCTACGCGCCCACCGCTGACACCTTGTAGCCCGTGCCTCGAAGGGTTTCGAGGGGCAAGGCGTGGCCAAGCTTGGCACGCAACCGGCGCACGTGGATGTCGACGGTGCGCGGGCCGCCTTCGTAGTCGCGGCCCCACACGCGCGAGAGCAGCGTCTCACGGCTGCACACGCGCCCGCGATTGGATGCAAGATACACGAGAAGAGCGAACTCCTTCGCGGTGAGAATGATCTTCCGCCCGTCGAGGGTGACTTCGTGCGCGGCCTTGTCGATCACGAGCGAGCCAAGCTTCGTGCGCTCTTCGGTGGCGAACTCGCTCATACGCCATTCGAGGGCCCGAATACGCGCGTACAGTTCCGCCGGAACATAGGGAAAAAGCACGAAATCATCGAAGCCAATCGCCGGATCAAGCTGGGCGACTTGCCGCTCTGAAATGGCGATGATGGCCGGCACGCCTTCGAGTCGTGCGTCGCGACGCGAGGCGCGTAAGGCAACCTGCGCGAGGTCAGGGCGATCGCCGGCCTCCACCAAAACGGCCCGCACCGGAACTCCTTCGCGTTCATCAAGCACCTCCGACGGCGAGGACCACAAGCCGAGCATGGCCACCTCTGCGCCGAGGTCTGCGAGAACCTGTGAGGCCGATCCTTCTCGCGCGATTTCCGACTCGTGACCAATCACGAGAACGTAAGCCGCTCCGGCGCGCCCTCGACCGAGGGACCGAGGTTGTCCGGGGCGAAGCTTGGGGTTTCCGATGGCCACGCGTTAGCTCACCTTGGTGCCGCCGACGGTCATCGACGACACTTTGAGGGTTGGGCAGCCGACGCCGACGGGCACGCTTTGCCCGTCTTTTCCGCAGGTCCACACGCCATCCGACACCGCGACATCGTGACCGAGCATGATGACCTTGCGCATCACGTCTGGGCCGTTTCCGATGAGGTTCACGCCCTTCAACGGAGCACCGATCTTGCCGTCTTCGACCATGTAGCTTTCCGTTAGCGAGAAGACGAAATCGCCGTTGGTGATGTCGACCTGTCCGCCTCCGAAACGTTTGGCGTAGATGCCGCGCTTGATCGAGCGAACGATCTCTTCGGGATCGTGCGGACCTGCGGTGAGAATGGTGTTCGTCATACGAGGCATCGGCACAGCGGCAAAGCTTTCACGACGCCCGTTTCCGGTGGGTTTCACGTGGAAGAACTCTGCGCTTCGCCGGTCGTGGAGGTACCCGACGAGGCGGCCCTTCTCGATGAGCAACGCCGACCCAGCTTCAAAACCTTCGTCGTCAACGTTCAACGAACCGCGCCCGAGGGCCAACGTGGCGTCGTCGATCACCGTGCAAAGTTCGCTCGCCACAGGCTCGCCGATTTTGTTGGAATAGTGGCTCGTGCCCTTGCGATTGAAGTCGGCCTCGAGGCCATGCCCCACCGCTTCGTGGAGCAAAATTCCCGCATCACCGGCGGCGAGAGCGACCTCGAATTGGCCCGCGGGCGCCTCTTCGGCGTCGAACATAATGCTCGCTTGCTCGATGGCTTGCGCCGCGTGCCACTCAGGAGATTTCCCCGCGAAATACCCGAGCGTCGTGCGCCCGCCTCCGCCCGACGACCCCTCTTGACGCTTGCCGTTCGCCTCCAAAACCACGCGCACACCAAAGCGCAACATGGGCTGGCTATCGCGGGCCACGCGCCCGTCGGCGGACCACACGAGAATCTCGCGAACCTCTTCAGACAGCGAGGCTTCAACGCGTTTCACGCGCGGATCCCCTGCGTTCGCGGCCCGGGCGGCGCGCTCCAAAAGGGCCCGTTTGTCGGCTCCGGGCGCATCGAGAGAGACCTGCGGCAAGTCGTAGCGCCCCGCGATGGCACGAATTTCGAAGGGCTTCACTTGGGCCGTGGCACCGCCTTCCGCGATCTTCGCTGCGGTCAAACACGCCCGCTCCATCGACTCCCAATCGAAGCGTTCGACGAAGGCAAAACCCGTGCCTTCGCCTTTGCGAACGCGCACGCCGAGGCCCATCGAAACCGATCGACTGGCACTTTTCAAAATACCGTCGTCGAAGACGAAGCCGCCTGCCGCGCGGTATTCAAAAAAAAGGTCCGCGTCTTCGCCCCCGCAAGACAGGGCCTTTTCCAGCAATTTTCTGGCCATTTCTCCATCGATGGGGCTTGTGCCACCCGAGTCAAAAGGGGCGCGGTAGAGAACGGACTGGCTTGCCATGGCGCGATGCTAACGCGGAAGCCCATTTAGAAAAGGAGGGATTTGCATGACCAGAAGTGCGTCATCGCCCTCGCGTGGTGGAGGCGAGCGGGCCATCCCGTCCCGGTGCGTGTCGCCTCCATCGCCGGAGTCCTTCGCTCCGCTCGCGATAAACTTACGCCCTCGGCAGCCGGCACAGGCCGTACCTTCGGCGGGCTTCAAACTGGTCAAGAGTGCTCGCCTTCGGTTACACTCGCCGTTCGTTACCTCCCCGGAGTCTTCAGTGCCCGTCGACCGCGAAAAGGTCCAGCAAGCTGCCCAGAAGTTCATCGAAAAGCGACGCTACGACAAGGCGATCGTTGAGTATCGGCGCATTGTTGCAGAAGACCCGGCAGATGCTCGCACCTGGCTAAAGATAGGAGATTTGCAGTCTCGAAGCGGTGCGTTCTCGGAAGCTGTGGCCACCTACGACCGCGTTGGCCGCCACTATGCGCAGCAGGGCTTCGCCCTTAAAGCGATTGCAGTCTACAAGCAAATTCGCGAGATCATTGTTCGCCGAGTTCCGGAGCTCGAGGCGCAGTACGAGCACGTTCTGCCGCAGCTCGCGGAGCTGTACACGCAGACCGATCACTTGGCCGATGCGCGGTCGGTGCTCGAAGAGTTCGCGGTGCTGTACTTGATGCGCCTCGACAGGCACGCGCAGTCCGTCGACGTCTTGCGGCGCGCCCTCAGCATCGGCGGCCAAACCTGGGGCGTGCACTTGAACCTCGCCGAGTGCCTTTCGCGCGTCGGCAATTTGGCAGAGGCCGTCGATCACTTCGCCGAAGCCGCGCGCCTGCTCGCAGCACGGGGCCAACGCGACGACGCGCTGCGCGTTCTCGATCGCTTGCTTCACCATCGCCGCGACCCTGAATTTGCACGATTTGCGGCCGAACTCCTGCTTCAAGGCGGCACCGCGGCCGAGGCAAAGCGAGCGTTGCATCGCCTGCAAGTGGCTTACGAATCAAACCAGAAAGACATTCGAACCCTCGAGCTCCTGTCGCGCTGTTTCGAGCTCATGGGAGACGCGGGCAAGGCCGTGCAAGTCTACTCGGAGCTCGTGCGGATTGCGCGCGAGCAGAACGCGACTGCGGTGCTTCGCCACGTGGCCGAGCGGCTCGCGCTCATCGCCCCGAACGACCCCCTGACGCACGAAGTTTCACGGTCCCTCGGCAGCGGCTCGCGTTCGCTGGCCACCCCCGCCGTGCCCTCGGTTCGGCGTACAGCGGTCGCCCCTCCCGCCGTGCCTGCCGTGCCTGCCATGCCTGCCGTGCCTGCCATGCGTGCCATGCCCGTCGCGCCGCCGCCCGGCCCTCGCGCGCCGTCGCTGGTCCCCGCTGCCGACGAAGACATTGAATTTATTGATGAAGTTGAAGACGGCGCCCAGCGAGAAACAGACAACAGCTTGCCGCCGCATGGTTCACATATTCCCAGTAACAGCCCGAGTATTGGAGGCCTACCCGAGGCCGTGGCGCAGGCCCTATCCCAGGCCGAGTCTTTGCGTGAGCGAGGGCAACTTCGCGCCGCGGTGGCCATCCTGCATCGCGCTTGGCAGATTGTTCCTCGCAGCCTCGACGTGATGGAGTCGCTGCGCGAGCTTGAGCAAGCGTCGGGAAACATCGATGGCGCCATCGCGGTGCTCATCGCTATGGCCCGGCGCCAGGCCGAACTCGGAGACAACGACGCCGCAGCCTACTCGCTGCAAGATGTGTTGAGCCTTGATCGTCACCACGCGGAAGCCCTGGCGTTTCTCGCGCATCTCGGTTTCGAGCCCGACGACGACGCGCCCCAAGACGGTGCCGCCGAAGACCACGCGGACGACCGCGAGATTGAGCGTGCCACCGAGGCCCGCATGGTTTCAGCTCCTTTTTCACCGCCCGATGAACCTCGCGAAGAGGTGCTTGAGCGTTCCGAATCACGGAAGCAAAGTCTCCGGCCATCACCCTCCGCCGACATCGAGGCCACCCTCGACGACGCCGATGTTTACATCTCCCTCGACCTCCTCGGAGATGCGCGGAGCCTCGTCGAAGACATGCTCGCGCGCTCGCCGATGCACCCGCGCCTCCTCGACAAACTCGACGAAATCGCCGGTCGTGAGCTCGCCATGTCGCCCGCATTCGGCTCCCCATCGGCACCCTCGCTTGAAGAGCTTGCCGCCGAAACTCCAGCCGATCGCCACTCCGCCGAATTCCTCCTCGCGACCGCCGCCGCCGAATCCGTCGTCGACGTCGATGCGGTGTTTGAGCAGTTTCGTGAGAGCTTCGCAGACCTCCATTCCCGCGACGACGCGATCGCCCAAGTAGAAGCCGCGCGTGCCTACCGCGCGATGGGCCTCTTGGACGACGCGGTCAACGCATTGGCCGAACCTCTCGCCAGCGACGAAGTCAAGTGGATGGCCCTCGACGAATTGGCACGCATTGAGATGGACCGCGGTCGCCTCGCTCAAGCACTTGACGCGGCAGAAAAAGCCACGCTGCTGGCCCCAGACGAAGCCACGCGTAGCCCCGCTCGCTACTTGGCCGCAGATATTGCCGAAAAACTCGGGCACACGGCCCTCGCGATCAAGTATTTCGAATGGCTGGTGGCTCGCTCTTTTGGCGACTCGCAAGCTCGCCTTGCACGGATACGCGGTAAGTTTTTTTCCCTCTGACGACAGTCGAGCAACGACGACATGAGCTACCGGATGCCACCCGCTGAGAATGTGATGATCGCCGCCGCGTATGAGGGCGAATTGGCCCCGTTGCGCGATCGCATTCAGAAGCAAGGGGGTTCGCGCCTGCGGGTCGAAACCATCGGAATTGGCCTGGTCGAATCCGGCCTCGGCATGTCCGCGGCGCTCATCAAACACAAGCCTCAACTCGTGATCCTCATCGGCACGGCGGGCGCATACCCGGATCGCGGTCTCAAGATCGGGTCCGTCGTCGAAGCGGCCGAAGCGCGCATTGCCTGCCCGGCCCACGCCGAAGGTCGATCGGCGCTGCCCACCCTCATGAAGTCGCGCCTCGTCCTGCCAGATTTGCGCATCGCGGCGGATCGTCCGCGTCGCGTAATCGCTGGAAATACACTGTCGATCACGACAGACGACGCCCTCGCGTGGGCCATCCGCGATTTTCTTCGCGCCGATATCGAGCACCTCGAAGTTTTCGCCGCGGGCCGCGCCTGCGAACTCGCGCGCACCGACTTCGCGTGCATTCTTGGCATCGCGAATGCCGTCGGCGATTCGGGTCGTCGCCAGTGGCACGAGAACCACGAAGATGCGTCTCGCGCGGTCGTCAACGTGATTGCGCATTGGTTCGGTCTCTGACGCAAAAAAAAACGGCTGCGGGTGTGCGCCTATGGGAATCACCGACTGGCTCGAACAAATTCCGCCCGATGTGCGCGAGGTCGCGGGGCGCTTGGCCGAGGGTGGTCACAAGAGCTGGATCGTCGGCGGGTGCGTGCGCGACGCCCTCCTCGGGCGACCTGCGGGCGACTGGGACTTGGCGACAAGCGCCAAACCCGAACAAGTTCTGAAGCTCTTTCGCCGGGCAATTCCCACAGGAATCGAACACGGAACGATCACCGTCGTGACGCCTCGGCGGCATGTGGAGGTCACAACCCTTCGCGGTGAGACCACGTACACCGACGGCCGCCGCCCCGACGCCGTGCACTTTGTGGACGACATTGTCGCCGATCTCGCGCGCCGCGATTTCACCGTCAACGCCATCGCCGTCGATACCGCGACAGGCATTCTCGTCGATCCTTTTCAGGGCCAAATCGACCTCGCATCACGCACCCTTCGCGCCGTGGGTCGGGCCGAAGAACGCTTCGCCGAAGACGGCCTGCGATGCCTTCGCGCCGCCAGGTTCGTGGCCACGTTGGAGTGCACCCTCGACCCCGCCACCGAGAGCGGCATTGCCTCGGCGCTCGCCACGTATGCCAAGGTTTCTCCTGAGCGCGTGCGCGACGAATGGATGAAAACCATGAAGGCGCGGTCCCCATCGCGCGCCTTCAACGTCATGCGGACAAGCGGCATGCTCGGGGTCACCTGCCCCGAACTTCTGCCAAGCTTCGGATGTGTACAAAACATCCATCACGCATACGACGTATGGGGCCATGCGATGGCCTGCTTGGACGCGTCGCCGCTGGATCCGGTGATTCGCGTGGCCGCCCTGCTGCACGACATCGGCAAGCCAAAAAGCCGCGCTTTCTCCGATAAAACACAGGATTTTACGTTTTACGACCACGAGCAAATCGGCGCCGAAATCGCCGGACCGATTCTCAAGCGGCTCCGTTTCTCCAACGACGATCACGCGCGCATCGTTGATTTGGTGCGCCACCATCTCGTGTGCTGGGAGCCAAGCTGGAGCGATTCCGCCGTGCGCCGTTGGGTCAAACGCGTGGGCAAAAGCAGGCTCGAAGACCTCTACGCGCTGTGCCTCGCCGACGCCGCGGGCAAGGGCCGAGACCCGCGCCCCGAGTACGCGCGCATCTCCGGATTGCGCGAGCATGTGCAACGCGTGCTGGCGGAAAACCACGCGCTCACCACGCGCGACTTGGCCATCGACGGCCACGCGTTGATGGCAGCGTTCGGGCGAGGGCCCGGGCCATGGCTTCGCGAGGTCCTCGACGCCCTTTTGGAAACCGTTCTCGACGATCCGGGCCGCAACGAAAGCGCTTCGCTCCTCGCGGCGGCACGCGAATTACTTGCGGGGCAAGGGGACAAAACCGTGAAGAAATCCGATGAAATCTAAGGGGAATTTCCTTCCGATAGGGCTCGCGGGGCCTTCGAACGGCGAGAACTGCGCTTTGAAACCCCTGGAAAACGCGGCGGCATTCATGCCACGCGCAAAGGGCGCTACGGTGGCCCAATGAGCGTCGTTCACGATGAAGGCCTTTATTTCGCGAGGCGCTCGGACGGCCCCCCCATTTACTGGTCGTGGGTGAGCCCAGAACGGCCCGTGGCGGCGTTATTGGTCCTGCCGGGCTATGGGGACCACGCGTGGCGTTACAGGCACGTGGTGCCCCGCTGGGCGGCCGCTGGCATCGCGACGCTGATCGTCGACTTTCGCGGCCATGGGCGGTCCGGAGGCACACGCGGTTTCGGGGGCCACGTCGACGACTTTTTGAGCGACGCCCACGTGGGCAGCGAGATGCTTCGGTGGAGAGCGCCGCAAGTGCCGCACTTTCTCTTCGGCCACAGCCACGGCGGGCTCGTGGCCACGCACGTCGCGCTGAAGGACCCCAATCCGTGGGCTGGCCTCCTGCTGTCGGCCCCGTTCTTTGATCTTCGGTTTCCCGTGTCTTTTCCCAAGCGATTCGCCGGCGAGATTGCGGCCATTGTGGCCCCCAAGATCGGCCTTCCGAGCGGAATGCGCGGCCTCGACGTGGTGCGCGATCCGGATCGCGCCGCTGAATACGATGCCGATCCGTTTCGCCTCGATCTCGCTCGCGCAGGCTGGTTTGCCGGCGCCCGCCGTGCCCAACACCGAGCCCGTCGCCACGCCTCGCGGTTGGCGCTTCCGCTGTATTGCGTGTTCGGCACCGACGACCGCGTCGCTCGCATCGAAGCCGGAAAGGCCATTTTCGATGCCGCCGCGAGCCACGACAAGACCTTTGATGTACGTGCAGATTACAGGCATGTGCCCCTCGCCGATCTCAACTGGGAGCCCGTCGCCGACACGATCTCGGAGTGGATCACAGGCCGTGCCCCGGCCCGCAGTCGAGCCTGATTTGTCTGTCCACGGCCATCCGTCGAGCCTCCCCGAGGCAGCCCTGCGCCGATCTTTTTCACCAGCCTATTTACGCCATTACTTGATATCGGCCCTGCCCACGGGTCGGTTTTTTTTGGGGTCAAAAGTACACGCCATCTTGGGTCTCGTGATGGCCATTGTGACCTCGGGCCTGATCGCTCTCCCGGCTTTCGGCGCCGATGCGGGCCCGCTCGGGGTTCCGGTCTACGATTTTTCAAACCGCACGGAGTCTGTGCGTTTTCCCGATGGCAGCCCCTGGGCGTTGTACCGCGATGTGCTCGTCGAGGAGACTCCCGCCGGGGGCGTTGATGCGGTCGTTCGTTCGCCGCAACATTGGAACAAGACCCCGCTCCACGACGGCACCACGCTCGCCGCCCAGGGTTGCCACACGTTCCACGCGCGGGTGAAACTACCGAGTGACTGGCTCGGCCCGAAGCGGGTTTTGGCGGTCGCCTTCCCGTATCAATTTCACGCGGCCAAACTCGTCGTTCGCAACCGAGGGCCGAGCGGCGGCCAATGGGAGGCCTTCAGCGGGCGGCCATCGTGTGATTCTGCCAGCGAAATACCGCTGCACCGGCCCACGCGCGTCGCATTTTTCGCCGACGGCGAGGTCGATATTTTTTTGCAAATCAGCAACCACCACGCGATGCGCGGCGGCCTTGTGCGCGGCCTCAGCGTCGGCCCGCTCGACGAAATAATTCGTCAGCGCTCGGTGCTCGAGCACGGCGATCTCTTCATCCTCGGCGTGCTGGTCGTTATGGCCATTTACCATCTGGCGCAATGGCTGCTCTTTCGAGCGCAGCGCCAGGCGATGTTCTTTTCCGCGCTGTGCTTCGTGATGGCCGTCCGCGCTACCGTTTTCGGCAACTACCTGGAGTCGGCCGTGCCTCCGCTCATCGGCTTCGCGACGTCGCAGCGCCTCGTCTACTTGACCATCGACGGCGCGGTATTTTTTACCGTGGCTTTTCTCGACGCCTCGTTGCCGAACACGCTGCCGCGGTGGCTTTTACGCAGTCTCGGAATCGCCTGCGGCACCATCTCTTTGCTCGTGTTGGTCCTCGACGTCACAACTTTTGGACCCCTGATTTTTTTCTCCGAGGCCCTCGCACTTATCGGGTCGGTCATCGTGTTTTGGAGCTGCGCATCGGCGATGATTCGCCAACGAACGATGCATTCCACCCTGTTTTTTCTCAGCTTTGGGCTGCTTGCCGTCACCGCCGTGTGGGACTTGCTGTCGGACCAGCTCCGCTGGACCCAAGTCTTTGCGGCGCCCTACGGCACCATGGGATTTGTGCTCATTCAGGCGTTCGCCATTGCCTTGCAGAATGCAAAAGCCCGCGAGCACGCCGAGACGCTCACCGCCGAACTCTCCGAGCGCAACGAACGCATCATGAAGCTCGATGCGTTGAAAAACGAATTTCTCGCCACGACGTCGCACGAACTTCGCACGCCTCTCAACGGCATCATTGGGCTCAGTGAGACGCTGCTCCAGCGGTCGTCGGTGCGCACCGACCGCGAAGCCACCGATCACTTGCTTGCCATCGGCGAAGCCGGACGACGCCTCGCCACGCTCATCAACGACATTCTCGATTACTCGAAGCTGCGCACCCGCACGATCACCCTCGATCTTTGCCCCGTCGACCTCCGCCGGTCCATCGAGCAGGTCATGCTCCTTAGCCGAACGCTGCCCGGAACCAAACCCATCGACCTGCGCGAAGCCGTCAGTCTCGACGTTCCCCTCGTGCAGGCAGACGAAAACCGACTGCGGCAAGTGCTTCAAAACATTGTCGGAAATGCCATCAAGTTTACGGAACGCGGGTTCGTCGAGGTCTCCGCCAACGTCAAGGGGGCCTTCGTCGAGGTACGCGTACGCGATAGCGGTATTGGTATATCTCCTGACAAGTTTAAGTATATTTTTGAGTCGTTTGAGCAGCTCGAAACGGGGCCCACCCGGCAAGCGCAGGGCACGGGCCTGGGCCTGGCCATCACCCGTCAGCTCGTGGAGCTCCAAGGCGGGACGATTCAGGTGTATTCTGCACCGAACCTCGGCTCTACATTTGCCTTTACGATCCCGATCGCCGCAGACGCACGCGGGGTCGCTCACCGCATCGCGCCCCGTATGCGCGAGGCTCCGGCCCTCGCAGAACTGCCTCCGGTGCCGCCCGTTGAATCGCGCTTCCAGCCGAGCACGCTCGGCCTCAAACGCATTCTCGCCGTCGACGACGATGCCGCAAATTTACTGGTGCTTCGCGCTCAGCTCGACCCGAAAGAATTTGCGGTAACGCCCGTACGCGACGCTCGCGACACCGTTCGTATCTTTCGCGACGAGGGGCCTTTTGACGCCGTTCTCCTCGATATTATGATGCCGAAAATATCTGGCCTGGAGGTCGCGCGCGACCTTTGCCGCCTTGGCCCCATCGGCTCGTGCCCCATCCTGTTTTTATCGGCACGCACCGGCCTCGAAGACTTCGCGTCGGCGTTTGCCGCGGGGGGCAGCGATTTTTTGACCAAGCCGGTGGTGCGGAGCGAGCTGTTGACGAGGCTTCGCTACCACCTCAGCGTCGCAGCGAGTCTGCGCCAATTGGAACGCCCCCTGGAGGTGAGCCTGGAGTCGTTTTTGTCGAGCAACGAGGGGCCGGTCGTTCTCGTCGCGACGAGGATTGCCGCGAGTACGCCGTCACCCGCCGTGATCGCCGAGCGGGTCGAGGCTATTCGCGCCGCAAATGCGGTCCCATTTTTGCTGAGCGGCAACGTGCTTCTCGCTTTCACGCGGACGACGGACGACGCCCAGATTGCCGCCCTCCACGCAGCGATTCAGGCCTTCTCCGACCCGCGGGCGCGCGTCGTCACGGCAGCCGGAAAGGTGACCTTCGCCCCGCTCGCCGCCGCACCTCTTTCGGCGCCCATGCTGCAAGGGTCACCCATCGACGAGGTGCTTCATGCACTCTACACGGATAAACTTTAGGAGCGACGGCGACGCGAGGCGATCCATCCGAGAGCCGCCGCCAAGGCCACATTCCACCAGGCAAATTCCTTAGAAATCGCCACGGGCGACACGGAACACCCCTTCGTGGTGGTGGTGGTGACGAGGGCTTCGGGTGGCGGGGCGGCGACGCAAAGCTCGGATTCGCAGATGAACGAATCGGGGCAGGCCACGGCCTCGCCGCACGCCTGGGTGCACACCAACGCCGCGTCTGCACGGGGCGGAGCGCAGTTGTTCGACTTGCACTGCGCGCTTGCGGAGCACTCGCCACCGAGATCAATCGTGCCCGCCGGCGTGACGGGAGTGACGGGCGTTACCGGCTCAACGGGGGTGCCGCGCTTCGGATTCGCGGCCCACTCGGGCATCGTGTAACCGCCCACGCTCTGCGCGTAGGTGGCCGCTTGGAGAATGAGGTCAGCCCAGGAATCGGTACGCGTGTAGAGTGCACCTATGCATTTGTCGGCGTCCGCGCTGCCGCGCGAGAGCACCCCGAGCGAGAGCCTCGCGCCCTTGGTAAACTCGGTCTGTTCGTAGGCGCTCGACCCCGAATCGCCTTGGCACGTGCCGTCGCCGCCTACGAATTCCGAGGGTTTAGCCACGGCGGAAGCGCCCGAAATCCGATTGCAGTCGAGGAACGCTTTGGTGTCGCCGGGAATGCAAGCGATGGAAATATTTTGGAGAATGCGCCGCTGGCCGCTGTCGTCCGGCGTGCCCGTCGCGTTCGTAACACCGTAACCTATTGCCGTATATTTTCTCGCAAAGGCGGCCACGTGCGCCACAAATCGCGAGGTGTCGAGGAGGGGCTCGACGATGGGCACGTTGTTGATGTTTGCGTCGAGGACGACGAGGGCGATGTCGTTGCCGCATACGTTGACGTCGTTCGGTACGAAGATTTTTTTGCTGCGAACAAAATTTCGCCCAGCACCCGCAATGGTTGGCGCGGTGGTCGCGTAGATGGCGGTCTCGCCGCCCTGCCAACCGCCAAAAACGGCCGTCGCGCAGTTGATGCGATCGGGCGAATCGGACACACAATGACGCGCCGTCAGCACGAGATTCGGCGCAATCAGCGCCCCGGAACAAATGCCCTGAAAGTTGATCGCCAAGCCCACCGCATACGGATGTTCGCTGGTGTTGGCCCCGCCCTGAATCGCCTGCGACGAACTTTGAAGTCGCTCGGACGCGCCGCCAGCGGCTGCCTGGGTGTCGGTGGGTGCCGAACAGCCCGACGCGAGAAGAAAAGACGGCAAGGCAATCGTTGACAAGATCTGACGCATAAAGACTCCGAGTTGCCCCAACGTGGATCTTAGGCCCGCGTGGCGCAAGGAAAAGGGCATCCCGGCCGTACCCGATGACAGCTCGCTTGAAGTTTTCGGGATTACCGGCATCGTCACCGAATGAACCGCCTCGCATCGGAGCCGTCGCCGTACCTGCAACAGCATGCGGGCAATCCTGTCGACTGGCACCCATGGGGCCACGCCGCTTTTGCGATCGCGAAAGACCAGAATAAACCCGTGCTTTTGAGCATCGGCTACGCCGCGTGCCACTGGTGCCACGTGATGGAACACGAGAGTTTCGCCGTTGCAGAAACCGCCGCCGTGATGAACGAAAACTTCGTGTGCGTGAAGGTAGACCGCGAGGAACGACCTGACGTGGACTCTTTCTACCAGCTCGCGATTCAAGCCACCGGGCGCACGGGCGGGTGGCCGCTGACGGTCTTCTTGCTGCCGGACACGCGGGTCTTTTTTGTGGGCACGTACTTTCCGCCGAGCGACAAATTCGGGCTGCCCGCATTCCCGCGCCTCCTCCGCTCCCTGTCCGAAGCCTGGGCCCAGAGGAAGGACGACATCCTCGCGCACGCGGCGGAATTTTCGGAGGCGATGAACGCCCGAACCGCGGGCAAACGCGTGCAATCTGCATATATATTTTCCGCTGGCCAAGACGAGTCCACGGCCTTTCTGCGATCGGCCACAGCGACCATTCTGAAACGCGTGGACGCGGTGCACGGCGGGTTCGGAAACGCGCCGAAGTTTCCGAATCTCATGGCTCTGGAGGTCCTCGCCATGGCCGGGGTCCAGGGCGACGAGAGCGCGAAAACGGCGCTTCTTCATGCGGTCGATTCCCTGGTGAACGGCGGGATTTACGATCAGCTCGGCGGCGGCCTTCACCGCTATTCCACCGACGCTGCGTGGCTCGTTCCGCACTTTGAAAAGATGCTCTACGACAACGCGACGTGGCTGCGGCTGCTGGCGCTGGTGCACACGAATTTTGCTCACCACGGTTGCGAAGCAGCGATCCGCGAAACGGTTTCGTGGTTGGCGCGAGAAATGCGGCACACGTCTGGGGCCTTTTTTTCCTCACAAGACGCGGACAGCGACGGTCACGAGGGAAAGTTTTTCGTCTGGTCGCCGGAGCACATTGATGCAGCCTTGGCGGCTCGCGACGCTGGCCCCATTTCGGCCGCGCTCGAAAACGGTGCCTCGCCTTCGCGCCTAACAGCGGTCGAACGTTTGGCCTTCGCGACGGCTGCTTTTGGCGTTGTTCGCGGAGGTAACTTCGAGGGCGGGCCGTCGAGCGTGCTCACGCGCGCGCTCTCGTCAGCGGAGCTCGCGACGCGCTTTTTTCCTGGTGATGCAGCCGGTGTCGCGGACGCCGAGGCCGAGCGAGAGACCCTTCGTGCCGTGCTTTTTTCCGCGCGCCAACATCGGGTTGCCCCGCCCATCGACGACAAACTTCTCGCCTCGTGGAACGGCCTCGCGATGGGCGCGTTGGCCCGGTGCGGTCACGCGCTGGGCGATTCGTCGATGGTGAACCTCGCAAAACAATGTGCAGACTGCATACTTTTGTTGCTCTGCTCCGAAGACACGCGGGGCCGTCTTGTGAACCGTTTTTTTCGCGACGGGCACGTGCGCGGGCCGGGATTTCTCGACGACTACGCGTTTGTCGCCGACGGCCTCCTCGATGTGTACCGCGCCACCGGCGAAGACCGTTTTTTGACCGAGGCGCATCAAATTGCGTCGAGTTTGTGGGCACGTTTTCACGACGGCGACGAGGCCGAATCATTGGTCTTGCGCTCGTCGGAGGCGAGGGATGGCGAGAGTATTCCCGCGCTTCGCGAAAGCGCCGATCCGATGCTTCCGAGCGCCAATGCGGTCGCCGCGCGGGTCTTTCGTCGCATCGGTGCCCTTGTCGACGAGGCATTTTTGGCGCGCGCCGAAACGACCCTCGTCCACCTCCGCGACCGCGCGGTAAAAGAGGCTCTCTTTCACGCGCAAACCGTGGTAGAATTGACACGCGTTTTCGCGGGCCCGCCGTCGGTGCTGGTGCTCGTCGGCGACAGCGCGCACGACGCGTTTGCGGCCCTCCTCGCGGCGGCCAACGAGTCACCGTTTGATGCCTTCGAGATGGTGCGCTGGAGCGGCAATGGTGACTGCGCGGCGGCGGTCGCGGCGGCCTCAAAGCCCAAGGGCGAAAGGCCCCGCGCTTACCTTTGCCGCGGCACCCACTGCCTGCCGCCTAGCGAGGACGCAGCGAGTCTCCGCGATGCTCTCGCGGCACCGGTGTAGGCCGAGGAGCCGCCTCGACGGCCGCGCGAAGGGCATCGACTTTGGCCATGGATTCTCCGCGGGCCAACGCCTCGATCGCGAGCAATTCCACAGCGCCTTCGGTGATGTCGGAGCGCACGAGGCGGCTCGGAATCTTGCCGCCCGCGAGTTTGGCTTTGACGTGCAGAAGGCGCCCAATGGCCTCGGAAACGCGCCGCGGAATCGCGATGCGATCGAGAACCGACGAAACCCACTCGCTCACGGCGCGCACGCGATCGCGATCGTGCCCGCTGGCCTCCCAAATGGCGTCTTCGAGGAGCACCGCGCAGAGGATTTCGTCGCTGAAATGCGTGCCCCGCGCCTTGGTGACCGCATCGAGGGCCCCAAGCTTTCGCCACACGAGCGTCGCGCGCGATCGCGTGCTCTCTTGGCCGTCGTCGATGAGGGCCGCGAGGTCTGGGAGGAGCACCGCGAGCAGCCCTGCGTCCCAGGCGAGCCACAGGGAACGGCGGCACGTGCCTCCGCGCAAAATGCGCATCGTGTCTTCAAAAAGGCGTGGTCGCGCGGCTTTTAGCAGGTCTTCGCGCGTGGCCACGAGGGCATCGCAAACGTCTGGGGCAATGCCGAGGTCGAGTTTGCCCGCAAAACGCACGGCACGCAGCATGCGAACCGGGTCTTCACGAAAGCGCACAAACGGATCGCCGATGGTGCGAATCGTTCGCGCGCGCACGTCTTCGTACCCCGAGGCCCAGTCGAGGATCTCGTGGCGATCGAGATCGTAGAATAGCGCATTTATCGTAAAATCGCGGCGAATCGCGTCTTCGTGCGCGTCTCCGAAAACGTTGTCGTTGCGAATCAAGAGATCGCCGGGCTCGTCGCCGTCTTCGGGCGATTCGGTTTGCGGACTGCGCCGAAAGGTTGCGACCTCGATGATCTTGTCGGTGCCGAACAGCACGTGCACCAAGCGAAAACGCCGACCGATGATGCGTGAATTGCGAAAAAGCGCGCGCACTTCTTCGGGCCGGGCACTGGTGGCGATGTCGAAGTCTTTCGGACGCCCGCCGAGCAGAATGTCGCGCATGCAGCCGCCCACCACGTAGGCCTCGAAGCCCGCGCGCGTGAGCTTTTTTACGACCCGCGCGGCATCGTCGTCGATCAGCGACTCGTCGATGACGCCCGAAATACGCCGAACGCCGTGGTTCTCTCGGGTTGGCGGCGCGTTCTTGCGGCTACGACGCGAAACGTCAGCGGACGGTACGCTGTCGTCGATGCGAAAGGAGGGCAAATCCAGGTCATTTGCCGCTGGAGGAGACGATTCGTTTGGAGGCACTTGCGACTTCATTGCGTATCACCAAAACGAGACGCTGGCAACCCTGATGCCAAAATCGCGCCGGTAAGTTGACGTGCGACCGACGCTGATTAGCTTGCGCCCTGACAGGGGTTCGGCCATGTAGCCCGAGTTCAGGAAACCATCGGCCTTCCTAAAAAATAATCAGTCGCAACGCTCGACCCCGACTCATCGCAGGGTCGAGCAATTTCACGAGTATTTCTCTCGCGAAGTCATCATCCGGAGACAAGCATCATGGGTAGAATTATCGGCATCGACCTGGGCACCACCAACAGCGTCGTGGCAATCATGGAGGGCCGTGAACCCAAGGTCATCGTGAACGAAGAGGGCTCGCGCATCACGCCTTCCGTCGTCGCCTTCGACGACAAGGGTGAAGTGCTCGTGGGTCAGATCGCGAAGCGCCAGGCAGTCACGAACCCGGAGAACACCGTGTTCAGCTCCAAGCGTTTTATCGGACGGCGCTTCGAAGAACTGGTCGGCGAGTTAAAGCGTGTACCTTACAAGGTTGTTCGCCACGACAACGGAGACGGCGCATTCATGCTTCGCGGCAAGGCTGTGACGCCTCCCGAAGTTGCCGCGCGCATTCTCATGAAGCTCAAGAAAGCCGCCGAAGATTACCTCGGCGAAAAAGTCACCGAGGCCGTCATCACGGTGCCCGCGTACTTCAACGACGCCCAGCGCCAGGCCACAAAAGATGCCGGGCGCATCGCGGGTCTTGAGGTGAAGCGCATCGTCAACGAGCCCACCGCGGCCGCCCTCGCCTACGGCCTCGACCGCAAGAAAGACCAAGTCATCGTGGTCTACGACTTCGGCGGCGGCACCTTCGACATTTCCGTGTTGGAAGTCGGCGACAACGTCGTTCAGGTCATCAGCACAAACGGCGACACCCACCTCGGCGGCGACGACGTCGACAACGTCATCATCGACTGGATGATCGCTGAGTTTAAGAAGAGCTCGGGCCTCGATGTGTCGTCCGACAAGATGGCGCTTCAGCGTCTCAAAGAGGCCTCTGAAAAGGCAAAAATCGAGCTCTCCAGCGTGCAAGAAACGAGCATCAATTTGCCGTTTCTCACCATGAGCAATGCTGGCCCGGTGCACCTCGATATGCGCATCTCGCGCGCCAAGCTCGAACAGATGATTCAGCCCCTCGTCGAACGCACGATGGAGCCTGTGCGCCAGGCACTGAAAGATGCCAAGAAAACCCCTGAGCAGATCGACGAAATCGTGCTCGTGGGCGGCTCAACGCGCATTCCGATGGTGCAAGAGACCGTCAAAAAGTTCTTCGGCAAAGAGTCTCACAAGGGTGTGAACCCCGACGAGGTCGTGGCCATCGGCGCGGCGGTGCAAGCGGGCGTTCTATCGGGCGATGTCAAAGACATGGTCCTCTTGGACGTGACCCCACTTTCGCTCGGCGTTGAAACCATGGGCGGCGTCATGACCGTGATGATTTCGCGCAACACGACGATTCCCACGCAGAAGAAAGAGGTTTTTTCGACCGCCACCGACAGTCAGCCTTCCGTCGAAATTCACGTCCTTCAGGGCGAGCGCGCCGAGGCCCGGCACAACCGCCCGCTCGGCAAATTTCACCTCGAAGGCATCATGCCCGCGCCGCGCGGCGTGCCTAAAGTTGAGGTCACCTTCGACATCGACGCGAACGGCATTCTTTCGGTTCACGCCAAAGACACCGCCACGGGCAAAGACCAGAAGATCACCATCACCGCCAACTCGGGCCTCAACGAGACCGAGATCGCGCGCATGGTGCGCGAGGCCGCAGACAACGAGGCGGAAGACAAGAAGCGACGCGAATCGGTCGAGCGCAGAAACAAGCTCGACTCAATGGTCTATCAGCTCGAAAAGACCCTCACGGAGAACAAAGACAAGATTCCCGCCGGAGAACTTGCTGGGTTCGAGGCTCTCGTCACCGAAGGCCGGCAAGCCGTCGAGAAGCAAGACGACGACGCCATCGCGGCGGCTTTGGCGAAGCTCGAGAAGGAGTCCCACCGCATCGCGGAGATCATGTATAGTGCAGCCAATCCGCCCCCTGGCGGCGGCGCAGGCGGGGCTGCGGGCGGCACCCCCGAGGGTGGCGCTCCCAAGAAAGACGGCGTCATCGACGCAGAATTCGAAGAAGGCGCGTCGAACTAGGTCTCCGCGAAAAAAAGCAAAAAGACTCCCAGCGATGGGGGTCTTTTTTTTTGCCCACCGCCCAAGGGCCCCGTAAGCAAGGCACCCGGCGGGCACGACGCGTTTCCCAGCGCACTTCCTGGACAATGCCGCGGCCCTGTGGCATAATGCCGCAATGCGTCATCCCAGTGGGCAGCCCCAGGTCGTGATCATCGGAGGAGGCTTCGGCGGTCTGTCCGCAGCGCGAGCCCTCCGGAATTCGCCCGTTCGCGTCACTGTCGTCGACCGGCGCAACCACCACCTGTTTCAGCCCCTGCTCTATCAGGTCGCGATCGCCGGATTGTCTCCCGCCGAAATCGCGTCGCCGATCCGCTCGATCCTTCGCACCCAGGTAAATTGCTCGGTATTGCTGGCAGAGGTCACCGGGATTGACCTTGCCCACCGCCGCGTGGAGTTGGTTGGGGGCGAACTGCACTTCGACTATTTGGTCGTCGCCGCCGGGGCCCAAAACCATTATTTTGGCCACGACGATTGGGAGCCCCACGCCCCGGGGCTCAAATCTTTGGACGACGCGCTCGAGATTCGTAAGCGCGTTCTCCTGGCATTCGAGCGCGCCGAACGGGCCACGTCGGACGCCGAACGGTCTCGCCTTTTGACTTTCGCGGTCATCGGCGGCGGTCCCACGGGGGTTGAACTTGCGGGTGCGGTGGCGGAGCTCGCGCGGTCCGTATTATCGACGGAGTTTCGCGCGATTGATACGGTAACAACGCGGGTCATTCTTATTGAAATGTCACCGCGAATTCTTGGGGCATTTTCCCCTGAAACCGCCAAGGCCGCGGCGGAGCAACTTGCCGAAATTGGCGTCGAGGTGCGCACCGGCGTAACCGTATCCAACCTCGACGCCGGGGGTCTGGACGTGGCCGGCTTTCGAATCGAGGCCGCGACGATTCTCTGGGCCGCCGGGGTCGCAGCGAGTCCGATAGCCGCGGCGTTGGGCGCGGATCTCGACCGCGTCGGACGCGTGCTCGTGGAGAAAGACTGTTCGATTCCCGCCGATCCGTCGGTTTTCGCGATTGGCGACATGGCGGCGTTTATGGTGGGAGGCCGCGCCCTTCCCGGCGTCAGCCCCGTGGCCCTCCAGCAAGGGGCCTTCGTGGCCGCGCTCATCGACCAGAAAGTGCGTGGAATGCCGCGAACAGAGCGTTTTTCCTACCGCGACAAGGGGGCCATGTCCACCATCGGCCGCTCCCGCGCCGTCGCTGAAAAGGGGCAACTCCGCCTGCGCGGCTTCGCGGCATGGCTCGCGTGGCTGGTTGTCCACGTCTTTTTCTTAATCGGCTTCCGCAATCGTGTTTCCGTAATATTCAATTGGGTATGGAGCTATTTGACGTACGCTCGTGGCGCTCGCCTGATCACGGGCACTTTCGACCCCCGACCAAGCCTGCATCCAGGAACGCTCTCGGACCCGGACGACGAGGACCCGACGCTTCCGCCCGCTCCGCTTCCCTAGCGTCGCGCCCGCGCGCTTGCGGCCTCGGCCACGCGCTCCCCGTCAATCGCGGCCGATACAATTCCGCCCGCGTAGCCGGCACCTTCGCCGCAAGGGTACAAATTGAATATTTTCGGATGACACAGGGTTTCGCCGTCGCGCGGAATACGCACGGGCGATGACGTGCGTGTTTCAGGTGCAATTAAAAGCGCAGCATTCCCTGCGAAACCAGGCATTCGGCTATCAAAAAATCGAATGGCTTTCACGAGACTCTTCGCAATATACTCAGGAAATAACTCTTGAAGATTGGCCGAGGTTACTCCCGGTCGATAAGAAGACGTGGGGAGATCCGCACTTAAGCGATTCGCGAGAAAATCGCATGCGCGCTGCGCCGGCGCGAATTGGTTTGAACCTCCGAGGGCAAACGCTCGGCGCTCAATTTCACGTTGAAGCTTGACCCCCGCCAACGGATCTTTTCCGTAGGCTTTTTCCAGGTCTTCAAGCTTTACCTCGACGACGATTCCGGCGTTGGCCCAAGGGTTGTTGCGCTTGCTCGGCGACCAACCGTTGGTCACCACGCCGTCTTTTTCCGTCGCACACGGGGCGACAACTCCGCCGGGGCACATGCAAAACGAATAAACACCGCGTCCACCGACCTGCGTCACAACGCTGTACGCGGCGGGCGGCAGGTAATCGCCGCGCTCGGGCGTGCGGTATTGGCACTGATCCACAAACGCCTGCGGATGTTCGACGCGCAGCCCTACGGCGAAGGGCTTGGGTTCCACCTTTATCTTGCTGGCGATCAAGAGCTCAAACATGTCTCGGGCGCTGTGCCCCGTCGCGAGGATGACATGGTCTGCGGCGTGGCGTTTTCCTCGCTGATCCATCGCGGCGAGTACCGCTCCGCCCGCCACTTCGAAGCCCATCACCGCCGTCTCAAAATGAACCTCCCCGCCATGAGCAAGAATAGCTTCGCGCATGGACGTGATGATTTGCGGCAGTTTGTTCGTCCCCAGATGGGGATGACTTTCCGTTAAAATGTTTTCGTTCGCCCCAAACTGCACAAATGTCTCCAAGATGCGCAGCACACTCCCTTTTTTGGTGCTGCGCGTATACAGCTTACCGTCGCTGTATGTGCCTGCGCCCCCCTCGCCGTAACAATAGTTGGACTGCTCGTCGACCACCCCGTCGCGCGTAATCGAAACGAGGTCGTGCCTTCGCGAGCGCACGTCTTTGCCGCGTTCCAAGACAATGGGCTGAATCCCCAATTCCAAACAGCGGAGCGCCGCGAAAATACCCGCAGGCCCGAAGCCCACCACGAGCGCTTTGCTCCGAAATAGGCCGTCCCCAAACTTTCTCACAATCATTTCGGGGAATGGCTCGCCTGCCCCAACAATTCCGATTCTTAATTGGGCCACGGGCGACCGGCTGCGCGCGTCGATGGAGCGTTTTTCGACTCTCCATTGAAAGCCCCCGGGCGGCAGTCGCAATTCCTTGCGCAACTGTTCGTCAATAAACGGGGCTGACGACGCCTCTTCCGGAGAGCATTTTACATCAATATATCTCATGG